>CAJQNQ010000264.1 GCA_905479725.1 uncultured Paracoccaceae bacterium
CAGAAAATGGCAAAGGCAAACCCGGCCTTGCATCTTTGTGCGGCAAATATCCTGGGGGTGAGCCGCGCCAGCGGCGAGGGGGCAACGCCCCCTGCCCGCCGATCAGGATGCTACACCTCCCGGCCAGCCTCTTCCGACATCGGGCCGCTGAGGGTGGACGCTCTCGCGCTCGCGCCCCGTCCGCGTCAGAACGGGCCGAATCCTGAAACCGGCAAGCCAGACAACACCGCAGGCAACCTCCGCAACGGAGCCTTTCATCACCAGAAACGATCGATTCGTCACAATATCTGATTGGAACTCCTCGCGCCTTCACCCCATGCTCGCGCGCCAGAAGACACGAACCCGGAGACACCGATGACCTACGCCCTGTGTATCGCCGACCGCGCCTATTCCAGCTGGTCCCTGCGCGGCTGGCTGCTGCTGGAAGCCTTCGGGCTCGAGTTTCGCCAGACCCGCACACGCCTTTACGAGCCAGGTTTCGCGCAGACGCTTGACCAGTGGCATCCGGCCCGGACCGTGCCCGCGCTGCGCCTGCCCGACGGGATCGTCATCGCCGACAGCCTGGCCATTGCCGAAGAGCTGGCCAGCCGTCACCCGGAGGCAGGCCACTGGCCCAAGGATCCGAAAGCCCGCGCCATTGCCCGCGCCCTGAGCGCCGAAATGCATTCCGCCTTCACCGCCCTGCGTGGCGCCTGTCCCATGAACCTGCGGGTCAGCTACCGCGACAGCGCCCCATCGCTGGCGGTGCTCGATGACCTGGCCCGGCTGGAAGCCCTGTGGGACTGGGCGCGCGCCGAATCCGGCGGCACCACCGAATGGCTATGCGGGGCCTATGGTGCGGTGGACGCGTTCTTCGCTCCGGTCGCCGCACGCATCGCCGGCTACAATCTGCCCGTCTCTGCCCCGGCCCAGGCGTATGTCTATGCGCATCTGGCGCAGCCTGATTTTCGCCGCTGGCGCGCCATGAGCCTCGTGGATGGCCCGGATCAGCCGTTCTATGACCGCCAGTATTCGACCCGCCCCTGGCCCGGCCCGGCGCCCCTGGCCGCCGAACCCTGTGACGGCCCGTCGATCAACACCGCCTGCCCCTATTCCGGCCTGCCGGTCACGGATTTCCTGCGTGTGAACGGCACGGTTCTGGGCTTCTGCAATCCGTTCTGCCGCGACAAGACCGCCGCCGACCCACAAGCCTGGCCCGCCGCCATGGCCCTGCTACAGACGTGAGACGGCCCAGCGCGCGGCGTCGGCAACGGCCGGATCGGGATCCTCCGCCAGCCGCTTCGCCACGCCGCGCAACGCGGGCAGGCCCGAATTGCCGATTGCATACAGCACGTTGCGCACAAAGCGATCTCGCCCGATCCGCTTGATCGGCGACCCGCTAAACCGCGCCCGGAACCCCGCGTCATCCAGCACCGCCAATTCCGCGAGGTCAGGCGCCAGCAGGTCCGGGCGCGCGGCGTATTTCACCTCCTGCGCACTTTTGGCAAACTTGTTCCATGGGCAGACAGCCAGACAATCGTCGCAGCCATAGATCCGGTTGCCCATCCGCGCGCGCAGTTCCAGGTCCACCGGCCCCCTGTGCTCGATCGTCAGGTAGGAAATGCAGCGCCGCGCATCCACCTGAAAGGGCGCCGGAAAGGCGTCGGTCGGACAAATGTCCAGACAGGCCCGGCAACTGCCGCAATTTTCCGCGCCCGGCGCATCGGGCGGCATCTCCAGTGTCGTGAAGATCGCCCCCAGAAAGACCCAGTTGCCCAGATCGCGACTCAGCAGGTTCGAATGCTTGCCCTGCCAGCCCAGCCCCGCCGCCTGCGCCAGGGGCTTTTCCATCACCGGCGCCGTGTCCACGAAGACCTTGATCTCGCCGCCCGCCGCGTCGATCAGCCAGCGCCCCAGCCGCTTGAGCCGCTTCTTGACCACGTCGTGATAATCGCGGTTCTGGGCGTAGACCGAAATCGCCCCCTTGTCCGGCCGGGACAGGATCTCCAACGGGTCATGCGTCGGGGTGTAAAGCTCGGCCAGCACGATCACCGAACGCGCCTGCGCCCAAAGCGCGGTCGGATCGCCGCGCCATTCCATGCGCTCGGCCATCCATTCCATCTGCCCATGCCGACCGTCCCGCACGAACGCGGCCAGCCGGTCGGCTGCCTGCGGGATCGCATCCGGGCGCGTGACGCCCACCGCCGCAAACCCTTCGGTCAACGCCCGCGCCGTCACCGCCTCTTTCAGCGCCTCAGGGGTCATGCCTTGCCCCCATCTTTGTGCCTGAAATATCCCGCAGGGGCGGGGCGAAGCCCCGGCGGGGGTGCGAACCCCCCGGCGGGCCGAGGGGCCTCGATGGCCCCGAGGCACGCCCCCCCGTCACCTCAGAAATCCAGATTGAAGTAACGATCAGGCGGCGGGAAGCCGGGAACCTGGTCGGCCAGCAGCGGGCGGAAGGCCGGGCGCGACTTGATCGTCGCATACCAGCTCTTGACCGCCGGCGCGCGCTCCCAGTCCACGTCGCCGATGTAGTCCAGACAGGACAGATGCGCGGCGGCGGTGAAATCGGCCAGTGTCATCGCGTTGCCGGCCAGCCAGCGGCGGTGCTCCAGCAGCCAGCTCATGTAGTCCAGATGGTATTTGATCCGTTGCGAGCCCTTCTTGATACGCTGCGAATCCGGATAGCCGCGCCCCATGATCTTCTTGTTGATGCGCTCGTACAGCAGGTTGGCGGTCACTTCGGAATGGAAGGTGTCATCGAACCAGGTGCACAGGCGGCGCACCTCGTAGCGGCCCGCCGGGTCCCTTGGCATCAGCGCGGGTTCGGTGTGGACTTCGTCCAGAAACTCGCAGATCGCCTGGCTTTCGGCCAGCATTCGCCCGTCATAGCGCAGGATCGGCACCTTGCCCGCCGGGTTGCGGCGCAGGAATTCGGTCCCGGCCTCCCAATAGCGTTCCTCGATCAGTTCGACCTCCAGACGCTTCTCGGCCAGGGTCAGGCGCACCTTGCGGCAAAACGGGGACAGGGGAACGTGAAAGAGGCTGAGCATGGGGCCTTCGCGTGGGTCGGCAGGGGCCCCTTCCTTTGCACCGCGCCGGACGAAAGTTCAACCTTGGAAACAGGTGGCACGGTCATCGCCGGCAATCGTCGCGGCGCCGTCCAGGATGGCGGTCGCGCGACGGCGGATGCGTTCGGTCGGATCGCCGGCGTCGCGCGACTGCGGTGCGGGCAGCACGGCGGCCAGCAGCGCGGCATGTCGCGGGTCCAGATCCAGAGCATCGCGGTTGAAATGGAAACGCGCCGCGGCTTGCACGCCGAACACCCCTTCGCCGAACTCGGCGACGTTCAGATACACCTCCAGGATGCGCCGTTTGGTCCACAAGATCTCGACGATCGGAGTGATGAACGCTTCCAGCGCCTTTCGCACCCAGCTGCGGCCCTGCCACAGGAACACGTTCTTGGCGACCTGCTGCGTGATGGTCGATGCCCCGCGCCCGGACCCTTCGGCCAGCGCGGTGCGGATTGCCGCCATGTCAAAGCCCCAATGGCGGCAGAAATTGGCGTCCTCGGCGGCCACGACAGAGCGCGCCATGACCGGGGCGATGGCGTCCATGCTCACCCATTCATGCTGGATCCCGCCCAGCCGCCGATATTCCTGCCACATGTAAAGCCCACCCGGCGGATCGACGAATCGGTAGAGGCCGATCCATGCGACCAACAGGGCGACGCATCCGGCCACGCCCCACAGGGTCCAGCGAAACAACCGGCGCAGGCCATTTGCCGCTCGGGCCAGAAGCCCGGGTTTGCGGGTGCGGGATTTGCTCTGTCGTGCCATGGGCAGCAGTTAACGGCGCGGGCCACCCGGCATCAAGCACAGAGTGATCGGTGCGGCGACCCGCGCGGTTCGCTCTCGACAGGGCGCGGCGCTGTGGTAGCGTCAGCCCCCGATATCCGCTTCGTCTCCAGTCCGCGCCCCCCGAGCGCTCTCCCCGAAAGGCCCCGAACATGATGGTTCTTCACCACAGCCCGACTTCCCCCTATGTGCGCAAAGTCATGATCCTGCTGATGGAAAGCGGCATGAGCGACCAGGTGGAACTGTCCGCGGCGATGGGCACCCCGGTCGATCCCGGCACCATGCCGATCGGCGCGAATCCCCTGGGCAAGATCCCGGCGTTGGAGCGCCCGGACGGCTGCACGCTGTATGACAGCCGGGTCATCACGCGGTATCTGGCAACGCTGGCCACCGATGGCCCTGCCTTCTACCCCGACGGCCCCCGCCTGTGGGAGGTTCTGACGCTTGAGGCTACTGCCGACGGAATCCTCGATGCGGCAATTCTCATGCGCTATGAAACGGCGCTCAGACCCGAAGCCGCGCAAAGCAGCGCCTGGATCGAGGGCCAGTGGAGCAAGGTGGACCGCGCGCTGGATACCCTGGAAGCGCGCTGGATGGGGCACCTGTCCGGGCCGCTTTGCATCGGGCAGATCGCGGTGGGCTGCGCGCTTGGCTATCTGGATTTCCGGCACGATGCGCGCAATTGGCGCGCCACGCGCCCCAGTCTGACCGACTGGTATGAACGCTTCTCTCAACGCCCGTCGATGCAGGCCACGCCCCCCGCCTGACGGCGGGATCAGCCGGAGATTCGTGCCACTCCCCTTTGCCGATCAGCCTTGCGCGCCGGCCCTTCGGGTCTGGGCCGATGGGGGATGCCGCGTGTCACCGGACCCCGAACCGGCGGCCCGGACCGACACCGGGGGGGCGCGCCCGATCCGCGCGCAACCCCCTGGCCCGCGCACAGCTTGAAGGGTGGCCGGGGGCGGCGCCGGTCCCCGATCGGACCCGGCCCCGGCGATAAATCCGGGCGCTGGTCTTTTCATTGCCGGATTCGCACTTACGTTGGGGCCATTGCGCCCCCGAAGCGGGCAACGGACCCCGCCGCGACACGCTGCGCCGCGGCAAATCCGGGCGGGTGCGGCATATTTCCCCCTTTTGGCGGCTGGACTGGCATTCAAATCGCCGTTAAACAGCGACCTTGGAAGCTGCAGGTCACTGCGGCTCGTTTTGGCCATTCGCCAAACCCGTGACCTTGAAATGGAGAATGCTCGTGTCCCACGCAGACGACAACGCAGGCACTCGCCGGGATTTTCTGTATTACGCGACCGCAGGCGCCGGTGCAGTGGCCGCTGGCGCTGCTGTCTGGCCGCTGGTCAACCAGATGAATCCGTCGGCTGACGTGCAAGCCCTGTCCACGATCTTTGTCGATGTCAGCGGTGTCGCACTCGGCACGCAGTTGACCGTAAATTTCCTGGGCAAACCGGTGTTCATTCGCCGCCGCACGCAGCCCGAAATCGAAGCGGGTCGCGCGGTCGCGCTGGATGATCTGATGGATCCCATCGACTACGTGAACGAAAACCCGAATCAAGTCACGGAAGTGCCGGCGCTGGATCAGAACCGCACGATGGATGAAGCCGGCGAGTGGCTGGTGATGATCGGCGTGTGCACCCATCTGGGCTGCGTGCCGATCGGCAACGAAGCCGGTGATTTCGGCGGCTGGTTCTGCCCTTGCCACGGGTCGCACTACGACACGGCCGGACGCATCCGCAAAGGACCTGCCCCCAGGAACCTTGATATCCCGCTTGCAAGCTGGGTCAACGAAACCACCATCAAGCTCGGATAAGGGAGACAAGGCATGAGCGGGATTCCCCACGACCACTACGAGCCAAAGACCAACGCGGAGAAATGGCTTCACCGCCGCTTGCCGATCGTTGCGCTGATCTACGACACCTTGATGATCCCGACTCCCAAGAACCTGAACTGGTGGTGGATCTGGGGCATTGTTCTGGCCTTCGCCCTGGCGCTGCAAATCGTGACCGGCATCGTGCTGGCAATGCATTACACGCCCCAGGCCGACATGGCGTTCAATTCCGTTGAACAGATCATGCGCAACGTGAACGGCGGCTACATGCTGCGCTACCTGCATTCGAACGGGGCCTCGCTGTTCTTCTTCGCGGTCTATATCCACATCTTCCGGGGCCTGTATTACGGGTCCTACAAGGCGCCGCGCGAAGTGACGTGGATCATCGGGATGCTGATCTACGTGCTGATGATGGCGACCGGTTTCATGGGCTACGTTCTGCCCTGGGGCCAGATGTCGTTCTGGGGGGCCACCGTTATCACCGGTCTGTTCGGCGCCATTCCCGGCATCGGCGAGCCGATCCAGACCTGGCTTCTGGGCGGACCGGCGGTCGGCAATCCGACGCTGAACCGCTTCTTCTCGCTGCATTACCTGCTGCCCTTCGTCATCGCGGCGCTGGTGATCGTGCATATCTGGGCCTTCCACACCACCGGCAACAACAACCCGGCGGGCGTCGAAGTGCGCAGGGGTTCCAAGGAAGAGGTCAAGAAGGACACGCTGCCCTTCTGGCCCTATTTCGTCATCAAGGATCTGTTCGCGCTGGTGCTGGTGTTGCTGGTGTTCTGGGCCATCGTCGGCTTCATGCCGAACTACCTGGGCCACCCGGACAACTACATGATGGCCAACCCCCTGGTCACACCGCCCGAGATCGTGCCCGAATGGTATTTCCTGCCGTTCTACGCGATCCTGCGCGCCTTCACCGGCGACGTCTGGGTGGTGATCGCCGCGAACTGGCTGTCCTTCGGCATCATCGACGCCAAGTTCTTCGGCGTTCTGGCCATGTTCGGGGCGATCATCGTGATGGCGCTGACCCCGTGGCTGGATACCTCCAGCGTGCGCTCGGGCCGTCACCGGCCGATGTTCAAGTCGTTCTTCTGGCTGCTGGTGCTGGATTTCGTCGTCCTGATGTGGGTCGGCGCCCGGCCCGCCGCGCCGCCCTATTCGACGATCTCGCTGATCGCCTCGGCCTACTGGTTCGCCTACTTCCTGGTGATCCTGCCGCTGCTTGGGGTTCTGGAACGTCCGACCGCGCCACCGGCGACCATCGAGGCGGATTTCAACGCCACCGTGAAGGCCAAATCTGGCAAGGGCAAGATTGCCCCTGAACAGATCCCGGCTGAATGAACGAAAGGAAAGAGTGAAATCATGATCAGGAAACTTGCCCTTTCGGCCATTGCGGCGCTGGCCATCGGTGGTGGTCAGGCTGTGGTAGCGGCCCCCGAACGCACCGTCACCGACTTCGACTTTTCGTTCGAAGGCCCGTTCGGCAGTTATGACCAGGCGCAGCTTCAGCGTGGTCTTCAGGTCTACACCGCCGTGTGTTCGGCGTGTCACGGCCTGACGCAGGTGGCGTTCCGCACCCTGACGCAGGAAACCGGCCTGGGGCTGAGCCCGGAGGCCGTTCGTGCCTTCGCCAGCGAGTTCGAGGTGCCCGACGGCGAAGGCGGCTATCGACCCGCCGACAGCCCCGATCGTTTTCCCCCCTCCAACATGGAAACCGCGCCGGACCTGAGCCTGATGGCCAAGGCACGCGCCGGGTTCGCCGGGCCTTACGGCCTGGGGATCAACCAGTTGCTTTACGGCATGGGCGGCGCGGAATACATCGCCTCGTTCCTGACCAGCTTCACCGGTGAGGAAAGCGAGCAGGGCGGCGTCCTCTATTACGAGAACGAATCCTTTGGCGGTGACGTTGCCATGCCGCCGATTCTGTCACCCGATATGGTCGAGTATTCGGATGGCACGGTGGCGACCGAAGAGCAGATGGCGCAGGACGTCGCGGCGTTCCTGATGTGGGCCGCCGAGCCCCACCAGACGGAGCGCAAGCTCTGGGGTCTTGTCGGTGTCCTTTTCCTGACGCTGCTGGCATCGCTTCTGTATCTGACCAACAAGCGGCTTTGGGCCCCGATCAAGGACCAGGCCAAGCGCAGCTGAGGCCCGCCTTCGCTCAAAGACCTGTGAAACGCGCCCTTTCGGGGGCGCGTTTTGCGTTGCACGGCCGTGGCATCTCGTCGCTCATGCCGCTATGGTTCTCATCGACCTCATGCAAGGCGACCCGATGCCCAAGCTGCCACGCCCCCTGTTCGCCCTGCTCTGCGCGCTGTTCCTGGCGCTGTCGGCCCTTCCGGGTGCGGCCCAGTGGGACGGATGGGACACCGCAAATGGCCGCCTTCGCCCGGTCACGGCGGGTGTCTGGACGGTCCTGCCCCCGCAAGACGCGCGCTTTGGCTTGTCGATCCAGGCTCTGGCAATGAACCGGGGCGGGCGACTGACGCTTTCCTGCGGCCCGGGTGACGCGCGGCCGGAACTGGTGCTCGACCAGTATGACGGCAGCGCCCTGCCCCGCCCCGCGGACGCACGCGAAATCTCCGCCCTTCAGGTCGCGCTGGAGATCGACGGGCGGCCCTTCGCGGCTGTTCTGGCCTATGACATCAGCCGCCGCCGCTGGTCGGGCGAGGCCCCCTGGGATGCGGGATTCTGGGATGCCTTCGCTTGGGGCCGAATGATGACCCTCAGGAACGGCGCGGGCGATGTGGTCAGCCGGTTCCAGCTTCGCGGCAGCCGCCAGGCCCGGCGCGCCGTCCGGCGGTCTTGCGGCCTTTGACCTAACCCAGATACGCCCTCAGCGCGGCGGGCGGATCGGCAAGCAACGCGGCGGTATCGCGGGGTGCAGACACCGACCCCTCGGCGACCAGCAGGGTTTGCGGGCATAGGCGGCGGGCGTCCTGCGGGTCATGGGTAATCATCATCACGCTGGCCCCGCTCTGACCGGCGATATCGGCCACCAGATCCAGCATGTCGTGCTTGAGCGCCGGGCCCAGGGCCGAAAAGGGCTCGTCCAGCAGGATCAGCGGTTTTTGGCGCAGCAACACGCGCGCCAGCCCGGCGCGGCTGATCTGGCCGCCAGACAATCGCGCGGGCTTTCTGTCGTGCAGGCCGCTCAACCCTACCCGGTCCAGCGCCCCGGCTACGCGCGCTGTCTCGGACGCGGTCAGCCGCAACGACGGCTTCAACCCCAGCGCGACGTTCTGAAACACCGTCAGATGCGGCAACAGGTTGTGATCCTGAAACAGGATGCTGAGCGGGCGCTCGGCGGGCGGCAGGGAGCCAATGTCCCGGCCTTGCCAGGCTATCGCCCCACCGGCGAGGGGCACAAATCCGGCAATGGCATTTATCAAGGTCGATTTGCCGGCGCCGGATGGCCCGAGCACGGCGGCAATCGCGCCCGGTTCCAGCGTGAATTCCGCCGACAGATGAAACCCGTCCTGCTCGATCCGCACGGCATCAAGTGTCAGCATCACGCCCCCCGATCATCCGTTCCAGCCCCGCGAACGCCGCCAGCGAGGCCAGCAGCAACAGCAAGGCCGCCCCGGCGGCGGCGTCGGTGCGGTAGGCGCCCATCAGGCGCTGCAACTGCAAGGGCAGCGTTTCACCCCCGGTTTGCGCGAACAACACGATGACCCCCAGATCGCCCATCGACAAGGCCGCGCCCAGCCCCAGCGCAAAGCCCGCCGGCC
>CAJQNQ010000265.1 GCA_905479725.1 uncultured Paracoccaceae bacterium
GCGGGTCGATAACCATGTCGACAACCATGCCGGCGGCGTCCCGTTCGGTGGACGGGCCCAGAACCGGCAGCACGACATAGGCCCCTTCGCCCACGCCCTATCGGTGCAGCGTCTCTCCGAAATCCGACCGGCGCCCGTAAAGTCCCATCGCCCCGGCCGGATCGAACAACCCGCCCAGACCGATGGTGGAATTGACCACCAGCCGCAGGGTGTTTTCCGCCGCCCGGTCGGGGCGGATCTGCAACAGGTCGTTCAGGATCGTCCCCGGAATGCCCAGATTCGCCCCGAAATTCCGGATCCCGCGACGAAACGGGGATGGGCGCGGGGGTTCGGCAAGTGCCATCGCGCCATCGCCCGCGCCCTGGGCAACGGCTGTGGCCGTCCCCTGGCCCGCGGCGCCAGTCTGGGCACCCGGTGCGGGATCGGATGCAGAAGCCGGGGCACCGGACAATGCCCGGTCCAGCGCCAGATTGGCGTCGAACTGCGCGCGGTTGGCGGTCTCATACGGATCATTTGTCCCGGCAGCAGGGGTCCGAGCCAGATTGCAACCGGCCAGTGCGATCAATGCCAGCGCCGCCAGCCCTACCCCTGTGATCCGCAACACCTGATACTCCATGGCCGTTTACTGAATGATAGCAGTTGGTCCCTATCCTCCAGCTTATAGGCCGCCATGGGATGAAGGCAACTCAAGCGGTGTCTTTGGATGGGTGCAGGTATGCTCCGAAACGGCGATGTGCGACCTTGGCGGTTCAGCCGGCTCTGGGCTCCGGTGCTGATTTTCGGCGCGCTGACCAATATGCTGATGCTGACCGGGCCGTTGTTCATGCTGCAGGTCTATGAACGGGTGCTGCCCAGCAGTTCCGTTCCCACATTGGCGGTGTTGTTTGCGCTTGTGATCTTTCTGTATGCGATGATGGCGCTTCTTGACTCCGCGCGAAGCCGCATCTTGATCCGCATCGCCGCGCGGCTACGCAAGAAACTCGAACGCCGGCTACTGGACGGGCGTTTGCAACATGGCCCCCGGTCCGACGTTTTCGGCCCGGGGGGCTGTGCCCTGCAGGACCTGGAAATCGTCCACAGGACTCTGTCCTCGCCCGCTGTTCTGGCGATGCTGGATACCCCCTGGACCTTTGCCTTTCTGGCGTTGCTGTTCTTCTTCCACCCATTGCTGGGGGTGTTGGCAACCTTTGGCGGCCTTGCCCTGGTGCTGCTGGCGCTTGTCGGGCATTGGCGGGCCCGGGCGCCCCTGGCGCGCGCCCAGGTCGCCGGGCGCGAGGCCGAATCACTGGTTTCGGCGCTGGATGCGGATCTCCTCAGCCTGTCCGCACTGGGTATGGATCAGCCGCTGGCGGATCGCTGGCAGGCGCAGCGGGACGCGGCGCTGGGCGCCTTGCTGACGGCGTCCGATCGCAGCGCCATCGACGGCGCACTGGCGCGATCCTTCCGGCTGTTGATGCAGTCCTCTGTTCTGGCACTGGGCGCGTTGCTGGTGATTCGCGGAAGCGCTTCGGGCGGAGTGATCGTCTCCGCGTCCATCCTGATGGGCCGGGCGCTGATGCCCGTTGAAACCCTGGCCACCCAATGGCCGGGGATCCGTGCGGCCTGGGCTGCATGGCGCCGGATCGAGGTCCGGTTGCAGCGATGGACGCCGCCAGCCATCGGCGCGGCGGCGTCTGCGGTCCGTCCCGGGCCCTTGCTGGCGCAACATGTCATCGTGACCCCGGCCGCTGGCGGCGTTCCGATCCTGCGGCTCAAGGGGTTCGAAGTGCCGCAAGGTGGCGCGCTTGGCGTGATCGGGCCCAGTGGCTCGGGCAAGAGCACCCTTGCCGCCGCTTTGGTCGGGGCCGTCCCGGTAATCGCCGGCGCTCTCAGGCTGGGCGATACGGTGCTGCCCATTCCCCGGCCCGTGGGCCGTGCCCTGGGGTATCTGCCGCAGCGGGTGGCGCTGCTGGACGGCACGGTTGCCGACAACATTGCCCGCTTCTGTCCCAGCCCCGATCAGGCAGAGATCGAACGCGCCGCGCGTCTGGCCGGGATGCATGAGGTCATCACTGCCCTGCCAGACGGATACCGGACCCGCCTTCATCCCGGCGAATACCGGTTCTCGGGGGGCGAGGCGCAGCGCCTTGGCCTGGCGCGGGCCTTGTTCGGCGATCCGCCGCTGGTGATCCTGGATGAACCCAATGCCCATCTGGATGCGGCGGGGTCCGCCTGCCTGAACGGGGCGATCCGGGCGCTCAAGGCGCGCGGCGCCGTGGTGCTGGTCATGGCGCATCGCCCGGGTGCGATCGCCGAATGCGACTCGCTACTGGTGCTGGAAGCCGGGGCACAGGTGGCGTTCGGTCCGCGCGAGACGGTGCTGCGCGAATCGGTCCGCAATCACATGGCGCTGGTCTCGACCGGCCCGCGCGCGGCGCCATGAGCCGCGCGGACCCGATCAGCGCGCGCGCCCCGGTCTGGGTCGGATCCGTAAGCGCGGCCATCCTGATGATCGGTTTCGGTGTGTGGGCCGCGGCAGTGCCGATCGACGGCGCGGTTCTGGCAACCGGCGAAGTGGACACATCGTCGAACCGTCGGTTTATCCAGCACTCCGAGGGGGGGATGGTGGCCGAGGTTGCGGTGCGCGAGGGGCAGGAGGTGGTGGCCGGTCAGGTGCTGATCCGACTGCAAGACCCCAATGTGGAGATGCAGTGGGATCTGGTTACCGGCCAGCTGGAGGAAGCGCGCGCCCGCAGTCTGCGCCTGACTGCCGAGCGCGACGACACCGATTGGCCTTCCATGCCGGAAGTCCCGCTCGCGCAGGGGTCCGAGGTGATGGCGGCTCAGCGCCGCCTGTTCGACGCCCGGCGCGAGGCGCAGGGCCGCCAGCTAGAGCAACTATCCGATCGGCAGGCCCAGACCGAGGCGCAGATCCTGGGGCTTGGCGCCCAGGACGAGGCCATGGTGCTCGAGGCGGCGCTGTTGGCTGCCGAACTGGCGCAACAGCGCGACCTGCAAGACCGCGGCCTGACCCAGATGTCGCGCGTGACCGCGCTGGAGCGCGAGGCGGTCCGTCTGGAGGGGCGCCGCGCCGCGCTGAGCGCGCGCGCATCCGAATTGCGCGGCCTGGTGGCGGATATCGGGCATCAGATCGAGGCGTTGCGCGCCTCGCGTCGGGATGAGGCGATCGGCCTTCTGGCCGAAACGGGCGCGCAACTGGTCGAGTTGACTGCCCGGCGCGCGGCTCTCGCCGAACGCCGGGCGTTGCTGCAAATCCGCACACCGGTCGCCGGGGTGATTTACGGCATGGTGCCGATGGCCGACGGCATGGTGCTGCGACCGGGAGAGCCGCTGATGCAGGTCCTTGAGCGATCACAAACGCCGCGGCTTACGTTCAGGGTGCGCCCCCAGGACATCGACGATGTCCATGTGGGCCAGGTCGCGACGGTCCAGTTCCCCGGGATGGATGCGACGCTTTCCGGGCTCGACGCCGTTGTCACCGCCATTTCGGCCGCAACCTTCAGCGACGATCGCACCGGTGTTCCCTTTTTCAGGGTCGATATGGAACTGACGCCGGATGCCCTGCGCACGATCCAGGATCTGCCTGTCCTGCCGGGCCTGTCGGCGCAGGCATTCTTGTCCACGGGTGCCCGCACGCCGCTGGCCTATTTCCTGTCCCCGATCGCCGAGCAGTTCAACCGCGCCATGCGTGACCCCTGACACAAGGGCGGGGCTTTTCCTGCCCCGCCAAACGTGCTTACCTGCCGGCACATCAACAGGAGGTCCGCGATGCCCCACGCCCTGGAAACCCGCCTTGCCGAACGGGGGCTCGCCCTGCCCGATGCCCCGGCCCCGGCGGCCAATTATGTGCCCTGGGTGAAAAGCGGCCAACAGGTATTCGTGTCCGGGCAGATGAGCCAGGGCAGCGGCGGGTTGATCCGCGGCAAACTGGGCGCCGACATGAGCATCGAACAGGGCGCCGAGGCGGCGCAGCACTGCGCCCTGTCGCTGCTGGCGCAGTTGCGCGCCGCTGTGGATGGTGATCTGTCCCGCCTTGAACGGGTGGTCAAACTGGTCGGTTTCGTCAATTGCACGTCTGATTTCACCGATCAGCCGAAGGTCATCAACGGGGCGTCCGATCTGCTGGTGGACCTGCTGGGCGAAGCCGGTCGCCACGCGCGCTCGGCGGTGGGGGT
>CAJQNQ010000266.1 GCA_905479725.1 uncultured Paracoccaceae bacterium
CCAGATTTCAGCAGTCCCCAAAGGTATCACGGCAGCGACGATCGAATAGGCACAGGGCACCGGACAGCCGCCGATGCAGGCAACCCCCTCGCTCCCGGTCTGCGCAGGACATTCCGGGCAGGCCGCATCGGCCATAGTCGCGGACCCTGCTGCCATGCCGGTCATCGAAGCGGCCTCAGCGCGCTGTGTCGCCGCAGGAACGGCCGCGCCCGCAATGGGCGCGCCGAACGTCAGGGCGACGGCACACTACACGACTCCCGATCGTTTTGGGATTGCCGCCCACGGTTTGAGGGCGGCTTGGGGGTCCGTTCGCAGGAGCCTTCGAACCTCGTCAAAGCCGGTTCGGAACCATGACTTGGCGTAA
The DNA here is from genome assembly GCA_905479725.1 of uncultured Paracoccaceae bacterium. GTDB lineage: Bacteria > Pseudomonadota > Alphaproteobacteria > Rhodobacterales > Rhodobacteraceae > Pararhodobacter. Next base: position 365 of record CAJQNQ010000266.1, read on the forward strand.
TGCCCTTCGGTCTTGCGTGGCAGCTTTCCCTTGCCGGTGAGCACTGAGGCGGTCTTGTTGGTCCAGGCGATGGCGAGGGCGACGATGGCCAGCAGCAGGTGCAACTTTGCGGCGATTTGCAGCCGGGTGTCCTCGAGGTTCAGGCCCCGGGTTTTGGCATCCCCGAAGAGACATTCGATGGACCACCTGCGGCGGTAGGCGTTCAGGCCATTCTTGTCCGGCGCATTGCTTGCGACGATGAGCAATTCACCGCCCTTGATGCGTTTCGCCGAGAAGGTCAGCGTCAAGGCCTCTGCATCTCCCTGGGCTGGGAAGGTGGCCCGGAACTTCCGTATAGCCCGGCATTTCGTCAGCCGCGACCGCAGGCTCAGCTTGCGCCCGTCCTCGGTGCTCACGATCAAGCCCGCCTTCACGCGGATCGCGAACGGGATTGCGCTCGCCTCGAGAAAATTGAGCCATTTCAGTCCGATGAACTCCCGATCGGCCAGAAGGATCTGGACCGATCCCGACCCGAACAGGGCAAGGTAACGCCGCATCAATGCGATGCGCTCATCGGCATTGCTGTTGCCCGCCTTATCCAGCACCGTCCACATCAAGGGCACCCGAAACCGCGGCGTCGCAATCGCCAGCATCAGGATGTTGACGTCGCGCGCGCCGATCTTCCAGTTCGTCCGGTCGAGGCAAAGATGCCACGCGCCTTTCAGGCCGAGGAGCCGAAGGATGAGGCGAGCTGACCAGTCCTCAGGAAGGCTGACGTGCTGGAAGAAGCGTTGCAGTCGTCGATAGGTCGATGCAATCAGAACGGGGCCGGCGCGCTCGCAGGCAAGATGGCTGAGGTTGACCGTTCGGGCGCTGATCATCGCCACAATTAGAAGGCACAGCGTCTCGAGCCGCGTCTTGCTCAGCGAAACATGCGGCGATAGCCTCGACGCGAGGGCGGTGATCGCTTGGGTGCTCAAGGGAACGTTCCTTTCCAGGGAAGAGTCCCCCAGAAAACCACCATTCAGCGCCCTCAGCTACCCAGTGTCGTGCAGTGTGGGGCGACGGCCAGGATTTGAAGCAGAACCTTGATCATGGGACGCATTTACGACCATGCCTTGGGGAAAGGTCAAGAATCATTGCATCAACTTGCGGTGACAGACCGCCGCATGCGGAAACCTGCTTGAACCTGGACGGAACGAGGCAGGCACCATGCTGTGACCAAGTGTTCCGCCTGCGGTTCGCGGTCTGGAATCTGACGGATCGCCGAGATAGACACCCCACGTAAACACTGGAAGCGTTTCAATGAAAACCAGATTGGCCGTAGCATTTTCGGCAGTTGCACTCTTGTTGTCCGCGCCGCAGGCGATGGCGCATGGTGGCGGGGGCCTGACCGGGGAAACCGCCTGGTCGGCCTGGAATCTGACGCCCGAGGTCAGCGGCCTTGTCGCCCTGACCCTGGCGATCTATCTGCGCGGGGCGATCCGGCGGCGAACCAGCGCGACACCGCGACAGGGGCTGCGGCACCTGCTGTTCGGCACCGGGATTCTGGCGCTGTTTCTGGCCTTGCAATCGCCGGTCGATGCGATGGGGGAACGCCTGTTCGTGGCGCACCAGATCCAGCATCTGCTGCTGCGCATGGTCGGGCCGATGCTGATCGTGCTGGCCTACCCCGAAGCCGTGCTGATCGCCGGTCTGCCGCGACAGGTGCGAAAACGGGTGATCGCGCCGCTTCTGGCCAGCCGCGGGCTTTCGGCCCTGTTTTCGACACTGACAAGGCCCTGGCCGGCGTTCGTGCTGTTCGTGCTGTCACTTTATGTCTGGCAGGTACCGCCGATCCACAACGCCGCCCTGCTGGATCCGGCGATCCACTACACGATGCACATCACCATGTTGGCCGCCGGGTTCATCTTCTTTGCGATGATCTTTTCGCGCCGCGATACCAGGGCCGGTCAGGGGCATGGGCTGCGGGTGTTTCTGCTGATTGCCACGATCGTGTCGAACATTCTGCTTGGCGCCCTCACGACATTGAAGGAGGTCGTGCTTTACGCCGCCTACGATATCGAAGGGCGGCTCTTTGGGATCGCGCCGCTGATCGACGAAACCGGCGGCGGCTATATCATCTGGGTGCCCGCCAGCATGATGACCGTCATCGCGATCATGGTGACGTTTTACGGCTGGAACGCCGCCGAGGAGCGGCGCTTTGCGCGGCGCTACGAATGGACCGGGTCCAACACCGCCGCCCTTGAATTTCCCGAAACGGCGGCGGAATTGCGGATCAAGGTCGACGCGCCGAACCGGCGCCTGGGGCAAAGCCTGGCCCTGGTCAGCTTCACCCTGTTCGGGGTCGTCATGGCGACGGCGATCACCATTCATCAGCTCTGACGCAGCGCCCGACGATCAGCCGCGGCCATACCGGTCGGCATCGAGGTGCGCCCGGTCCGACCGTTTGCATTCCAGCGTCGTGTGGCCGATACCGAAAGTCTCCTTCAACTCCGCCTTGATCGCGCGCTTGATCTCCTCCACCGCGTCCCAGCGGTCGATATCGATCACCACATGGGTATCCAGCGCGGCGGCGTGTTCCTCCATCTGCCAGAAATGGGCGTGATGCACGCCGGCGACGCCATCGATGGCGGCAACCGCGTCCAGAACCTCGTCGGTGTCGATGTCGGGCGGGCTGCCCAGCATCAGGGTGTGGATCGTGCCGCAAATCTCGGTAAAGGCAAGGTAAAGGATATAGACCGCGATCAGGATGGTGATCGCCGGATCGACCCAGCGGATATCGTAAAGCAGGATCAGCACGCCGCCGACGATCACCGCGACCGAGGCCAGCGCATCCGACAGATTATGGATGAACAGGGCCCGGATATTCACGCTGCCCTTCTGCATCGACCAGGTCAGCAGGGCCGTCGCCGTGTCGACGACCAGCGCGATACCGCCAAGCCAGACCACCCACCAGCCCTTGACCTCGGGCGGGTCGATCATCCGCATCCCGCCCTCGTAGATCAGGTATAGCCCGATCACGATCAGCGTCGTGTAGTTGATCAGGGCCGCCACGATCTCGATCCGGCCATAGCCAAAGGTCATCCGCGCATCGGCCGGACGGCGGGCGATCTTGCGCGCGCCAAAGGCGATGATCAGCGACGCCATGTCGGAAAAATTGTGCAGCGCATCGGCGATCAGCGCCAGACTGCCGGCAAAGATCCCGCCGGCGACCTGGGCGACGGTCAGGATGCCATTCGCCCAGATCGCGATGCCGACCCGCCGGTCGCCAGACTCTGGGTCCAGATGATCGTGGTCATGCGGCATGGCGGGTCATCCGATCATCTCTTCGAGCAGCAACAGCAACAGGAAGCCAACAAAGAACATCGCCGCGACCCAGGGCCGGTCGGGTGTCTCATGCGCCTCGACCAGCAGTTCCTCGGTCACCAGATACAGCAGCGCGACCAGGCCGAACGCCAGAAAACCCGTCACCACCGGCGCAGACAGGGCGGCGACGGGCGTGGCCAGAACCGCGCCCAACGGCATCAGCACCATCAGCCCCGCCGTAACCGCGACAGTGCGCCGTCTGGTCCAGCCCGAGGTGGTCAGTTCCGTGGTCAGCGCCAGCCCCAGAAACACGACTTCGAGCGACAGCGCGACGGTCAGCAACAGGCCCGCTTTCGCACCAGCAGCAAACGCGATGCCCAACACCAGCCCGTCGATCAGAATGTCGATCCCGATCGTCGTCAAAAGGCCCGCCGGACCTTTGATGTAACCCTCGATCTGCTTGACCAGCAGCATCACGGCGACCCCAGCCGACCCGCCGACAAGGGTGGCGATTGCGGACCCCTGGTGCTTGATGTCCGGCAGGATCTCACCGGCCGCGGCGGCAAAGACCACGCCGGCGGCAAAATGCTGGATCGCGCTGATCGTCAGCGGGCCAGGACGGAACCTGACGGCGACCCAAGACGCAATCACCGCCAGAATTGCGGGCGCGAGCGTGTAAATCCAGGCTTCTGTCACTCCGTTCCGTCCCTATCTCTTGCAGACCGAACCAGCCTGACCGCAAATCGGTTCCCGCAGGTCGCACTCACGCGCCGATATCGTCATGCGCGGTCAGGCATTCGGAGTGGTCGCGCAGCACTTCGAGAACGCGGCAGTCGGCCATCCGGTCGCCGCTGCATTCGGCAATCATCCGTTTCAGTTCCTTTTGCAGCGCCTGAAGCCGCAAAAGCCGCTGTTCGACCTGTTTCAACTGGCGTCGGGCAATCGAATCCGCGTCGGCGCAGGACTGCTGCGGATGATCCGACAGGTCGAGCAATTCGCGGATCGCGTCGAGCGCAAAGCCAAGCTGCCGCGCGTGCCGGATAAAGGCGAGCCGGTCCAGATCGGCCTCTTCATACCGGCGCTGCCCGCCCGCGGTGCGGCCCGGTTCGCGCAACAGGCCGATCTGCTCGTAATAGCGCACCGTCTGGACCTTGGTCCCGGTCTTGCGCGACAATGTTCCGATGGTCAGCATCCCGGCCTCGTCTCTACAGTGACTTGCGCATTATGGACGGACGGCGGACCGGGCGAAAGGCCCCGTATCGACAAGGATCGCGACGCGTCGCCGGCACCACCAGATTTCGCTTGAACCTCTAGCTGCTGAAGCTTGTAGAAGGCCCGTCAATCGCAGGTGCGGCGTCATGCCGTCCCGAAATCGAATGCAAAAAGGGCACGACAATGGATCAAGGATTCGCGACAGGATCGACCGGCGCTGTCTGCATCGGGCTGGCCCTTGCCGCCGACCAGATCACCAAGGCCGTGGCCAATGCCTACAGTGACGCATTGGCGGGCGGCATTCCGGTCGTGCCCGGCTTCAACCTGATCTTTTTACGCAATGATGGCGTCACCTTCGGGCTGCTGGGCGGCGCGCCCTGGTGGGCATTGTCCGGGCTGGCGCTCGTGGTCACGGTCTGGCTGACGGTGCTGCTGGTGCGCGCCACCAGCCGTCTGGATGCCGCCGCCTATGGCCTTGTCATCGGCGGCGCGCTCGGTAATGTGGCGGACCGGCTGCGTTTTGGCGCGGTGACGGATTTCCTCGATGTCTATGTCGGCACCTGGCACTGGCCGGCGTTCAACATGGCCGATGTCGCGGTGGTCGGCGGCGTTGGGCTGTTGCTGTTGTCGGAATACCGGCAGGCACGGCAGGCGCGGCGGCGCAAGGCCCGCGCCGGCCGTTGACAGCCGTCGGCGGCTACAGCGGCAAATCGGGGGTCGCGCCGCTGTGCTCCAGATCCCAGGCGGCGCTCCAGCTGTCCGATCGGCGTTCGAGCATCAGGTAGTTCCGCTCGGCCACATAGCGCCTGCGCCGGCCGGGCAGGCACCCGATGCGGATCGGATGCCGTGCCAGCGGCGCCTCGCCCAACCGCGCGAGACTGCCGAGAACCCTAGCCCATGCCGCCGGCGGCGCCCGGTGCGCGATGCCCGACGCCACAAGCTGATGCACCGCGAGGCCGCGTTCCAGTTCCATCACCGCCCGTGTCGCCAGATGGATCTCGCCGGAAAGCACGGTGATGTTGCGCCCGTCCGCATAGGTCATGTCGCGCACCAGCCGCAGCATCCGTTGCCATTCCGCGCGATGCGCACGGCTTTGCCACTGGTCGCGCAGGTCGTCCTCGTATTTCTGCATCCGCGGGATCGCGACCATCAGCGTTTCCAGAACCGACAGGCGCGGTCCCAGCAGGGGCACGCTTGAGACCAGCAGCGTCGATCCCGGCGGCGGTGCGGCGGCCTCGGCATCCATCATCGCCCAGCCGCCGGCACCCAGTATGCTGCGCCGCGTGCGCTCTGACCGCAGGTCAGGCGCCAGGATGCGCAGCCCCGGCGCGCGGACCCGCCAGCCAAGGTGGTGCCCCGCCGGATCATGGAACCGCGGCGGCAGATCGCCCTCCACCGCCGCCTGCTGAAAGACAAGAAAACATTCGCGGGCGACCGAAAACAGTGTCTGGCCAACGGCGGAATGGGTCTGCCACCGCCTGAGCGAGCCCCAGCCGTCGCAGATGTCGTGATCGTCCCATTGCATCAGCGAGGGCACGCGCGCGGCGATCCAGGCGAATTCGGGTGCGGCATAAAGCGCCGCGTAGCGATCCAGAAGCCGTTCGCGCAGATGGTGGCGCAGATCGGAAAGGTCAGCGGGCGATGGTTCGGGGGGGATCAGCGAGGGCCAGTCCTCGCTCAGCCGATGGCCCTGCGTGATTTCGTCGGCGTAAACCTGATCCCCGCCATGCAGCAGCAGCGCGAACGGCGCCGCCCGGTGCGCCGCGCCCAGCCGCGCCCACATCGCGTTGCGCTCCGACCCCTCGCGCTCCAGATCGTCGGCCTCCTCGCCGTTGCACGACACAAAGGCGATCCGCAGGTCGCCGCGCAGATCGCAGGCAACAGGATATGTCTCGCCGTTCCAGCGGTATTCGGCGGGCCGGTCGGCGAGCAGATCGAAACGTGCACGCCAGACCGTCGCCCGGTCGAACCGCGCCAGAACAGTTGCGCGATACGCGCCGCCGGATGTCTCGACCGGCGGCGGGCCTTCGTCGCCGTCGGTGATGAACAGCGCCGACAGCCTTAGCGCGGCCGCGCCGATATCGTCGAGGACGAGGACCGGGCCGATCAGGGGCGGACGGGCGGCGGTCATCGCACGCTGTCGGGAAGGCGCGTGCCGGCAAGCCGGGGCGATGGTCCGGACCGCAACTGGCCAAAGGCCGCAGATCTGCCGACAGTTGTCACCACCGCGACCTGCGCCGCAGGATGACCGGCAGCGCGACCAGCGCGACCAGCCCCGCAAGCCACAAAAGGATCAGCCCGGCCTTGACGATGAAATGCACCGGGCCAGCCACCTGGCCGATCAGCCCCTCGACATTGGCGACATCGCGCAGGGCCGCCACCTGTTGCCCGAACCCGAACCAGCGCGCGATGCCGGTCCCGGCATCGGTCAGCGGGCCGACCGAGCCTGCCAGCCATGCCAGCACCGGATCGACCAGCAGATAGACGCCCCAGCCCAGACCCGACCAGACGACCAGCCCGATCACGATCAGACCCAGCGAAATTTGTGACCGGCGTGGTGCCCGGTCATGATCCGGGCGACCTTCACCACCGCGCCGCCCGGCAAACCGTGGCGCGGCGTGACCACGCTGTTTCCGGTGATGTCCCATGTCGCGTCAACTCCACTACTCTGTTCAGCGATGCGTCTCGCCCTCGGCCTCGCGCAGGGCCGCATCCTCGATCTGGATCGTCGTATGGGTGATCCCAAAACCGTCGTGCATCGCCTTTTGCGCGCCGATCAGCGCGTTGCGCCGGGCCTCGAGATCATCGACGACAAGATGGCAGCTCATCGCGTCGACGCCCGAGGTCAGGGTCCAGACATGCAGGTCGTGCACGTCCGCAACGCCGGGAACCTCCATGAGCCGCGCGCGCAGCAACCCGGCATCGACATGGGCGGGCGTGCCCTCCATCAGGATACGCAGCGCGCCCTTCAGCAGGATCCAGGTGCGCGGCACGATAAAGAGCCCGATGGCGGCGCCGATGATCGGGTCGGCCATGGTCCAGCCGGTGAACATCACGACAAGCGCCGCGAGGATCACCCCGACCGATCCCAGCATGTCGGCCAGCACCTCGAAATACGCACCCTTGAGGTTCAGGCTTTCCTGCGATCCGGCGTGCAGCATCCGCATCGAGACCAGGTTGACGATCAGCCCCACCACCGCCACCGCCAGCATCGGCCCGCCGAGGATTTCAACCGGCGCGAACAGGCGGAAATACGCCTCGCGCAGCACAAAGACGGTGACCACCAGCAGCACCACGGCGTTGACCAGCGCCGAGAGTACCTCGGTGCGGACATAGCCATAGGTCATGTCGGGCGTCGCCGGGCGTTCGGCAAAGCGCACCGCGACCAGCGCCATGAACAGCCCGCCCACGTCTGTCGCCATATGCGCGGCATCGGCCAAAAGCGCCAGACTGCCAGTCCAGAGCCCGCCGACCACCTCGACCACAAGAAACGTGCCGGTCATCGCCAGCGCCCATCTCAGGCTGCCCTTGTGGCGGCTGGCAGAGGTTCCCCCGCCGCCGCCGTGACCGTGTCCCGCGCCCATCGTCAGACCGCCCGCTGTGGGGTTGGCTCACCGGCTGGCGCGCCCTGCCCGTGAACCGCCCGCGCGAACGTCAATCGAAGATCTCGCGCAGCCAGGACTTGCGCCGATAGCCACCACCATGACTGCCACCACCATGCCCGCCATGTCCGCCGCCGTGTCCGCCGCCGTGTCCGCCATAGCCGCCGCCATAGCCGCCGCGACCGCGATCGTCATCGTCGTCATCGCGCCGCTGGGGGCCGGGCGTTGGCGGCGGCGCCATCTCGGCGGCACTGCGCTCGATGATCTTGTCAAGCTCGCCACGGTCGAGCCAGACACCCCGGCACTGCGGGCAATAGTCGATCTCGACGCCCTGACGATCCGCCATTGTCAGCGTCACCTTGCAGACCGGACACAGCATTGACGCGCCCCTGTTGCGTTCGGGCTCGCGCCCCGGTTCCTTCAGTTCAATGGCCATGTGCCAGTGCTCCCTTTACCATGTTTTCGCCAACCCGCTCGCCGCCTTTCGGGGCCGCCGGCCCCTGCCCCTTGGCGCGCAACAGACGCAGCGCATTGGCGACCACGATCAGCGACACGCCGACATCGGCGGCGATTGCCCCCCACATAGTGGCCATCCCGAAGGCGGTCAAGCCCACGAAGGCGGCCTTGGTCGCCAGCGACAGGCCGATGTTCTGGCGGATGATCCACATCGTGCGCCGCGAATGGCCGACCAGCCAGGGCACCTTGCCGATATCGTCGGTCATCAGCGCGATATCCGCCGTCTCGATCGCCGCATCCGACCCGACCGCGCCCATCGCGATGGCGAAATGCGCCCGCGCCATCGCCGGTGCGTCGTTCACCCCGTCGCCGATCATCGCCACCATCTGGTGGGTGGCGACCAGTTCCTCGATCGCCGCCACCTTGTCCTCGGGCAGCAGCCCGGCGCGGACCTCGTCGATGCCGACCTCTGCGGCGACCGCACGGGCGGTGCGTTCGTTGTCGCCGGTCAGCATGATGATGGTCTTGACGCCCTGCGCATGCAGCCTGGCAACAACGCCCTTTGCATCGGGGCGGATCCGGTCGCGCAACTCGATCAGGCCCAGCAGGCCCTTGTCATCGCCGACCGCAACCAGCGTGCTGCCGGCACCCTCGATCCGGTCCACCACATCACGCGGCATCGCCGCGCCCATGTCCTTTTCGGTGGCAAAGCGGTCGGACCCAAGCCAGATCGCGCGCCCGCCATGCAGACCTTCGACACCGCGCCCCGGAACGGTCCGGGTGTCCTCGGCGGGTTCGGCCTTGATCCCGTCGCGTTCGGCGCGCGCCAGAATCGCGCGGGCCAGCGGGTGCGACGAGCGCGCCTCGAGCGCCGCCGCCGCCGCGATCAGATCGCGCTCGGATGTGCCGTTCAGCGGATGCAGGCTCGCCACCTCAGGTTCGCCCATGGTGATCGTGCCGGTCTTGTCCATCGCCAGTGCGGTCAGCCGCGCCGGGGCCTCGACATAGGCACCGCCCTTGATCAGCACGCCGTTGCGCGCCGACGAGGCCAGCGCCGCGACGATCGACACCGGGGTCGAAATGACCAGCGCACAGGGGCAGGCAATGACCAGCAGCACCAGAGCGTTGTAGATCCAGAACGCCCAGGCCCCGCCAAAGGCCAGCGGCGGCACAAAGGCGATCAGGACCGCCAGTACCATCACGATGGGGGTGTAGACGCGGGCGAATTTGGCCACCCACTGTTCGACATCGGCGCGGCGCGAATGGGCATCACCGACCATGCGGATGATTTTCGACAGCACGGTATCGCTGGACAGTTTGGTGGCACGCACCGTCAGCGTGCCCTCGCCATTGATCGTGCCGGCATAGACATCATCGCCGGGTTCTTTCGACACCAGCGCACTTTCGCCGGTGATCGGGGCCTGATCGACACCGCCCGCACCGGCGACAACCTCGCCGTCCAGCGCGATCCGGTCGCCGCCGCGCACGATGAACCTGTCGCCAATGGCGACCTGCGCGGCGGGCACGTCCGCCTCGGTGCCGTCGTCGCGGATCACCCGCGCGGTCGGCGGTGCCAGATCCAGCAGGGCGGCCACGGCATTCCTCGCCCGCCCGACGCTCCAGCTTTCCAGATACAGCGACAGCGAAAAGAAGAAGGCCACCGTCGCCGCCTCGAAATAGGCACCCAGACCGATCGCGCCGGTCACCGCGATGATCATCAGCAGGTTCATGTCGGGGGCCAGCCGGCGCGCCGACGACCAGGCCTTGGGGGCCACCAGCCAGGC
>CAJQNQ010000267.1 GCA_905479725.1 uncultured Paracoccaceae bacterium
CCCTGTTTGGTCATTGGATAGCCGTCAAAGCTCGTGGCGACCGTGCCTGCGACCCCCGGCGCATTCAGCAAAATAGACGAAGTTGAACCACCAAAAATCGCACCGTAGTAAACCCCCGCGAGCAAGATCAGGGCGGCGGACGGATCGCCGATTGATATGGCTACAGGGATCATGATGGCGATGATCGACATCGGGCCAAGGCCGGGCAACATGCCGATGAACGTGCCGATCAGGCACCCGGCGACCACCATCAACAGGTTCTGGATGGAAAACGCGGCGCTCAGGCCGATCAGGATGCCTTCAAGCATGGCTCAAACCCCAAAGATGAACGGAAACGGGCGCAGGAAAATGCCCAGGACTTCTTGCACCAGATACCAGACACTGCCGGCGGCCAGCGCCGCGACCAGCGCCATCACTGCCCAACGCCGTTCGCCCAGCACGGCACTTCCGCCAAACAGAAAGACGAAGGTCGACAACAGAAACCCCGCCGGGCGCAGGGCCAGCGCATAGAGCACCATCAGCCCCAGCAGCAGCAGCGCCTGCCCCAGCTTGTAGTCCTGCAAGCGGCGATAGTTGATATCCGTCGCCGATGGCTCCTTGACCGCATCAGGCTTTTCCAGCCCCAGCAGAACAACCAGCCCGACGATCACGCCCAGCACCGACAACGCCTTGGGAAAGGTCGAGGGCCAGACCGGATTGCGCTGCATGAAGGGCGGCAGCGCGGCGTCCATCGTGAAGAATGCAAGATACCCGTAGGCCAGGCAGAACGTGATGAAAACAAGTGCGATCCAGCGATCCAGAGCCATGGAGCCCCCCTGACGGATATCGAAGATGTAAAAGGGCGGCCCGTCATCCTGGCGCCAAGCCCGGCAACCGCTGCGATCAACCGGGGCGCAAGAACGTTTGCCCCCGGGAATGATCCCCGGGGGCAGGCCATGACCCGTGGCTTACAGGAAGCCCAGCGTGCGCATCAGGCCGCCGATTTCCTGTTCCTGCGCTTCCAGGAAGGTGCGGAATTCGCCGCCCGGATTGAAGATGTTCACCCAGCCGTTGCGCGCGCGCACCTCTTCCCAGGCTTCGGTGTCATACATCGCCCGCAGCGCGCCGACATACTGGTCGACCCGCTCTTGCGAGGTGCCCGGCGCGGCGAAGAACCCGCGCCAGTTCACGAAGGTCGTATCGATCCCCTGCTCGACAAAGGTCGGGGCCGCTTCATAGGCCGCAACACGCGCCGGGGCGGTGACGCCCAGAATGCGCACCTCGCCCTGATCGGCCAGCGCGATGGCTTCCGAAAAGCCGGTCGACAGCGCGTCGATCTCGCCCGACAGAAGGCCCGCCATGGCCTCGCCGCCGGCGTCATAGGGGATGTAGTTCAGCGCGATCGGGTCCTCGCCCGCCGCCTGCATCACCATCGCCGCGACCAGGTGGTCCATGCCACCGGGAACCGAGCCGCCACCGACGGCGAAATCGGGGCCTTGCTGCTGGTAGGCGGCCAGCAGACCGGCCATGTCCATGATGTCGCTGCTGGCCGGGACGACCAGCGCGGCATAGTCACCGATGGTGCCGGCAACCAGCGTCAGGTCGCGAAAGCTTTGCGGAAACACGCCCGTCAGCGAGCGGATGACGATGGGGGTCGAATTGACCATCAGCGTGTTGTCCAGGCTTTCGGCGTTCTCGATCATGTAGCCGATCGCCACGCCGCCGCCGCCGCCGGACATGTTTTCATAGGATGCGCTGCCGACCAGCCCGGATTCGGTCAGGGCCTCGCCCGTGCCGCGCGCGGTGCCGTCCCAGCCGCCACCGGCGCCGCCGGGGATGATGAAATGCAGCTGCTCGATCATCTGGTTGCCATCGGCCCGGGCCATGCCCGTAAACGCCACCAAGGCGACGGCCGTGGCCATCAGGGCCCTGCGTGTGATTGCCAGTGTCATGGTTGTTCCTCCCGTTTGACATGCGGTCCTCCACCGCTCATCCTGCCTAAGAACACATGAAGCTGACACAAGCCTGACACGGCCCCGGCGTTGTCTCGCAGGTCGGCGCATCTGCCCTGAGGATGAAGGAAAGCCGCGCGCCATGCGCTATCTGCTGGTCGAGGACAATCAGGAACTGGCGGACAGCGTCGTCAACCGGCTGATGCTGGACGGGCATGCCGTCGATCACGCGGCAACGCTGGCGCAGGCGCGCGATTGCCTGGCCGCCGCCAGCTATGATCTGATCCTGCTGGACGTGATGCTGCCCGATGGCGACGGGCGCAGCTTCCTGCAAAGCAGCCGTGCGCATCTGGAAACCCCGGTGATCGTGCTGACCGCGCGCGCCAATGTGTCGGACCGGGTGGGCGCGCTGGACCAGGGGGCGGATGACTACATCACCAAGCCGTTTCATGTCCGTGAAGTGATTGCGCGCATCCGGAGTGTTTTGCGGCGCAGCGCCATGTCTCCAACTGACGATACTGCGCCATCTTCTCAGGATGAAAGTGGCGACACGACACAGATCAAATTTGATGGAATGAC
>CAJQNQ010000268.1 GCA_905479725.1 uncultured Paracoccaceae bacterium
TGCTCAAACCCTCGGGTCAGTTGTTGATGGTCGCCAACCGCCATCTGCCCTATGAGCCGACACTGGCGGCCTGCTTTCGCAGCCATGTGGAATTGCCGGGGCTGCCGGGTTTCAAACTGTTCCACGCCGAAGGCCCGGTGCGCGCGCACAGCGCAGCGCGAACGACCGAAACCGGCACGGCCAAACGAACGAGGCGACGCGCATGAGTTTCTCGATCTCGGGCAAGACAGCAATCATCACCGGTGCTGCTGCCGGCATCGGCCATGCCATCGCGCAGCATTTTCTGGACAACGGCGCCAATGTGGTGTTCGCCGACCTGTCCGAGAAGCGCCTGAAGTCGGAATGCGATCATCTGACCGAGCACGAGAACGCGCGGCTCTTTGTTGGCGACCTGCGCGAAAAGCTGAACATTGCCAATCTGTTATCCGCGACCCTGGACGCGTTCGACCGGGTGGACATCCTGATCAACGCGGCCCGCATGTTCACCACCACGGATCCGCTGGACCCCAATGACACCAGCGTCGAAAATGCGCTCGGCCAGAACCTGAATGTCGCGCTCAGGCTCAGCCAGGCGGTTGCCCGGCGGATGATCGTCCAGGCTGAAAACGACCCGGATAAATCAACCGATGCCGGCACCATTGTCAATCTCAGCTCGCTGGCCGCAAACCGCACACAGCCCGAGCTGCTGGCCTTTTCGATCAGCAACGCGGCGCTGGAGCAGATGACGCGGTCGTTGGCGGTATCGCTGGCCCAGCACCATATCAGGGTCAACGCGATCGCCGTCGGATCGGTCATGTCCGGCAGCCTGCGGGACGTGATTGCGGATCACCCCGAATACCGCGACGCGATCAAGGACGGCACCCCGCTGCGCCGGATCGGCACCGCCAACGAGGTCGCCGAGGCGGCGCAGTTCCTGGCCTCGTCGGCGTCCAGTTTCATCACCGGGCAGATCATCGGGCTGGATGGCGGGCGCTCGGTGCTGGATACGGTGCAGCGCCCGGCGCACTGACGGAGCTGGTCAGAAACGGTCGATCAGGCGATCTAGATAGTCGCGTTCGGCCTCGGGGCGCTCCAGTTCGGCCTGGCGGCGGCGAATTTCGTCCAGCAGGTCCTGCGCGCGCTGGCGCGGATCGGCCCCCGGAACGACCGTGCCCAGACTGTCGCCCTGCGCTGAATCGCCCATCTCGCGGCCAAGCGGATCGCGGCCGGTGCCGTCCGCCTGACCCTGGCGGGTGTCGCCGTTTGCGTCGGCGCGTTCGCGCTGATCGGCGCTCAGCGCCTCGCGGAAACTGCGCAAGCCTTCGCGCATCGCGTCCAGCGCCTCGGCCTGACGCTGCAACGCCGCGCGGGCATCGCCTTCGTCCAGCGCCTCGGCGGCACGGTCCATTGCGCCCTGCGCATCCTCCAACGCGTCCAGCCCGGCCTCGCCCTCGGCCGTGCCCTCGCCAGGCAGATCGCCAAGCTGCTGCTGGCGCAGCTGCTCGCGCAGGGCTTCCTGTCTGCGGGCGAGTTCCGCCATCGCCGCCGCGTCATCCTTGCCGGCTTCGCCTTCGGCACCGCTGTCGTCACCGAACTGTTCTTGCAGTTGCTGGAAGGTTTCGTCTGCCAGGCCCTGCTGTTCGGACAGGCTGTCGCCCAACCCTTCCATCGCCTCGGAGCCGGGCATCGGTTCGCCCCCCGCACCGCGCTGCATTTGCAGGTTGTCCAGTAGCTGGTTGAGCTGCGCCATCAGGGCCGCCGCTTCTTCCATCCGGCCCTCTTCCATCAATTGCTGGATCTGGTCCATCAGCTCCTGGATCTGGGCTTGCGTGACCTGCTGGCCTTCCTGTTCGCCGCGGTCGCGCTGGTCGCCCCCCTGGTCGGCGGGCTCGGCCTGCTCGGCCAGCATTTCCATATAGTCGCGCGTGGCCTCGCGAAGCTCATCCATCAACTGGGCGATTTCATCGGGGGCGGCACCATTCGCCATGGCCTCGGCAAGGCGGTCGCGGGCGCGTTGCAGGCGTTCGCGCGCATTGGCCAGTTCGCCCTCTTCGATCAGCAGCGCCAGGTCCCACAATTGCGCCGCCACCTCATCGCGTGCCTCGGGCGTCCAGTTGCCGTTCTCCAGCCGGGTCTCGATGAAGGACACGGCGCCGCGGATCAACACCGGCGCCCCCTCGAAGCGAAACGCCCCGTCGGACCGCGCCACCATGGCCCGCATCAGCATCGAAGCGCGCGCCGCGTTGTCGCGGTTCCACAACAGGTCCGCGCGCAATTCGGCCAGTGCCTTGGCGGCCGGCTCGAAAAAGCGGCGGCCGGGCAGGATGGCGGCGCTGGACGCACTGCTGCCGGTTTGCCCGGCGGCGTCCACGGCGCTGAGCACGACCCGCACCGGGCGCTGCGCCCAGGGATGCAGCGACAGATCCTCGCGCAGGGTTTCGGAAAACTCCATCCGGCCGCCGGTCAATGGCATCGGCAGGGCCAGACGCAAGGGCTCGCGCGGTTCGGGCGGCAGGACCCGGCCATGGCGCCGGTCAACCGCCTCCAGATCCAGCGTAATCGTCGCCTCGCCCACCGTGACGCCGTAATCGTCCGCGGCGGTAAAGCGCTGTTCCAGAACGCCCGCGCGGGCGCGGGTCATCGGCCCGTCCGGTGCGATCCGCGGGACGGCATCGGCGGCAACGGCGATATCCCACGACCGGCCATTCGCCCCGTCAATCGTCAGACGGCCCGATCGGCGGGCGTCGAATTCCATCGCCTGACCGGTCTCGTCGCTTTGCACCCCGTCATCGAGCGATTGCTCCAATGTCAGCGCCCCCGGCGCGCCGTAGAACCGCAACACCACACGGCTGCCCTGCGGCACCGAAAACCCCGCGCGTTCGATTTCATTCAAATAGAGCCCCGGCTGGCCGGTATAGGCCGGCGGCATGATCCACCCTTCCCAGGACGGGCCGATCGCCGCACCGGCCGCGCCCGGCAGGCCGCCCAGACCCGCTTGCTGGCCCGGCACCGCAAACAGCAGCGCTACCAGCCCGGCGGTCAGGGCCATCAGGCGAAAGGCAAAGGGATCGCGTCCGACCAGATCGGGGCGCGCGCCCACCGGCCTGGCCTGTTGCGCGCGCAAGGCCATGCGCTGGCGATGCGCCGCCCACAAGGCGGCCGATGCTGGGTCCTCGCCATTGATCGCCTGCGCATCGCCCAGCGCGGCCAGCGGCCGGCCCGGCAAGGTCCGGTCCAGCCGCGAGACGGCCTCGGCCCGGCTGGGCCAGCGAAACCGCCAAAGCCCCGCCCCCGCCGTCAGGGCAATGATCGCGCCATACGCCACCAGCGCCCACAGCAGCAGATCCCCCGGCAGCAGGCTGTGCAGGTTGAAGGCCCAGGCCGAGATCAGCAGCAACACAAAGCACACCGGGAGCCACAGCGCCTGCACCCCCCGCTCCACCACCATCGCCGCGCGTGTCAGAAACAGCGCGCGGGCGGCCGGGGCAAGCGGGTCGGTCGGGGTCATGCGGTCCTCTTACAGCCAGTCGGGAATGCTATCGCGGCCCAGCATCTGTTCATAGCTGGGGCGCGGACGGATGACCGCAAAGTGATCGCCCGAGACAAGCACCTCGGGCACCAGCGGGCGGGAATTGTATTCCGACGACATCACCGCGCCGTATGCCCCCGCCGACCGAAAGGCGATCCGCTCTCCGGCGGCCACAAACGGCAAGGCGCGCTGTTTGGCGAAGGTGTCCCCGGATTCGCAGATCGGCCCTACGATATCCACCGGCGCCATCGGCGCCCCGGCGGGGGGCTCGATCAGGGGTTCGATGTCATGATGCGCGCCATACATCGCCGGGCGCACCAGATCGTTCATCGCCGCGTCCACGATCAGGAATTCACGCTCCTCGGCCTGCTTGCGATAGATCACCTCGGTCACCAGAACGCCAGCGTTGCCCGAAATCAGACGGCCCGGCTCGATCTCGATTTCGCAATCCAGGTCGCCCAGCACGCGCTTGACCATCGCACCATAGTCCACGGGCAGCGGCGGCGCATCGTTGGCGCGGGTGTAGGGGATGCCCAGCCCACCGCCCAGATCCAGCCGCTCGATCACATGGCCATCCTGCCGCAGGGCGCGTACCAGATCCGCCATCTTGAGATACGCGGACTCGAACGGGGCCAGGTCGGTCAACTGGCTGCCGATATGCATGTCAACGCCGATCACCTTGAGCCCCGGCAAGCGCGCAGCACGGGCATAGATTTCGCGCGCGCGGCTGATCGGCACGCCGAACTTGTCCTCCTTGCGGCCTGTGCTGATCTTCTCATGCGTCCTGGCGTCAACATCCGGGTTCACCCGCAGGGTGATCGGCGCGCGCACACCCATCGACTCCGCCACCTGGGACAGCGCCTCCATCTCGGGATCGGATTCCACGTTGAATTGCCGAATGCCGCCCTCCAGCGCCGCGCGCATTTCGTCGCGGGTCTTGCCCACGCCGGAAAACACGATGCGCGCGCCCGGCACACCCGCCGCCCGGGCGCGAAGGTATTCACCGATCGAAACCACGTCCATCCCGGCCCCCAGATCGCCCAGCAGCTTGAGCACCGCCAGATTGGAGTTGGATTTGACCGCGTAGCAGATCAGATTGGGCAGCGGGTCCAGTGCTTCCCTGAACAGCGTGTAGTGGCGGGTCAATGTGGCTGCTGAATAGCAATAAAACGGAGTTCCGACAGAATCCGCAATCGTCGCCAGATTGACATCTTCGGCATGCAACTGCCCGTTACGGTAGAGAAAATGATCCAAGTCAGCCCCCGAACGCGAGAATTATTGATGTCAGAAAACCGACATTCATTGAAGTTCAGGCCTTTGCCCGACGCAACAACAGATAGAGCGGCAGACCGAAACTGACACCGACCAGATACGTTGCCGGAATGGCCCACAGCCCGCGCCAGTTCGACGTGCCCGCGCTTTCGACGATCACCCAGATCGTCAGGACAATCGCGGCAATGGTCAGATCCCACACCAGCCCGGACGACGCGGCATTCGCATGCCAGGCATCGACCATGCCCATCAGGTCGAACCCGTTTTGCGCGAACCAGGCCAGGAACCAGGACATCGGATGCACCGCGCCCCACACGGCCAGCGCCAGCCACAACCACCTCATGGGGCGGCGCGCCAGAATTCCGTCAGATCCGGGCCATCCTGGACAAAGGGCGGCTCACCCGCGCCGCACCCTGCCAGCAAGACCAGGCCCGCCAATGCCGCCCAAACGGTGCGTGTCATGCCAAGCTCTCCTTCCAGCGCGCGATCTGCGCGCGCACCTGATCCGGCGCGGTCCCCCCGTAAGAGATGCGCGAACGGACCGAATTGTCCACGCCCAACACGTCAAAAACGTCCTTCGTGATGCCCGCATGAACAGATTGCATCTGCTCCAGCGTCAGGTCGGGCAGGTCGATGCCCGCGTCCTCGGCCATCTTGACCAGCGATCCGGTAACATGATGGGCGTCGCGGAACGGCAGATTCAGCGCCCGCACCAGCCAGTCGGCCAGGTCCGTCGCCGTGGAAAAGCCCGAGCCCGCGGCGGCGCGCAAGGCGTCGACATTGGCGGTCATGTCTCGCACCATCCCCTCCATCGCGGCGAGGCTCAGCATCAGGCTGTCGGCGGCGTCGAACACCTGCTCCTTGTCCTCCTGCATGTCCTTGGAATAGGTCAGCGCCAAGCCCTTCATCACCGTGAACAAAGCGACATTGGCCCCCAGGATCCGCCCCAGTTTGGCGCGCAGCAATTCGGCCGCGTCCGGGTTCTTTTTCTGCGGCATGATGCTGGAGCCGGTGGTGAAACTGTCCGAGAGCCGCACGAAACGGAACTGCGCCGAGGACCAGATCACCAGTTCTTCGGCAAAGCGGCTCAGATGCATGGCGCAAATCGAGGCCGCGCCGAGAAATTCCAGCGCGAAATCGCGGTCCGCCGTGCTGTCCAGGCTGTTGGCGGTGGGGCGGTCGAAGCCCAGCGCCGCCGCTGTCATGTGGCGGTCGATGGGGAACGAGGTTCCGGCCAGCGCCGCCGCCCCCAGCGGGCACTCATTCATCCGCTTCCGGGCATCCTCGAACCGCGACCTGTCGCGCGCCAGCATCTCGACATAGGCCATCATGTGATGGCCCCATGTCACCGGCTGCGCGGTTTGCAGATGCGTGAAGCCCGGCATCACCCAGTCCGCGCCGGCCTCGGCCTGATGCAGGAAGGCGCGCATCAGCGCGTCGATGCCGCCGATCGCGGCGTCGCATTGCTCGCGCACCCACAGCCGGAAATCGACCGCCACCTGATCGTTGCGCGACCTGGCGGTGTGCAAGCGCCCGGCGGGTTCGCCGATGATCGTCTTCAGGCGCGCTTCGATATTCATGTGGATGTCTTCCAGCGCGGCGCTGAAGGGAAAATCGCCCGCCTCGATCTCGGCCTTGACCTGCTGCAAACCGGCGTCGATGGCCTGCTGGTCGGCCGGCGTCAGAATGCCCTGCGCGGCCAGCATCGCGGCATGGGCCCGGCTGCCGGCGATATCCTGTGCATAAAGGCGCTTGTCGAACCCGATCGAGGCATTGATCGCCTCCATGATCGCGTTCACGCCGCCGGCAAAGCGGCCGCCCCACATGCTGTTCGCGCCGTCACTCATGGCCGTTCCTCATTTCCGAAAGCTGCGGCGCCGGTATACGCCGATGGGCGCGGCCACGCAATGAAGCCGATTGCACGGATTTTGCCGGGTTTTTCACCGGGCGTTAACGTCTGGTGTGCAGGCTGTGGACTTGCCCCCCCCGGCCCGAGGATCAGCATGACACATCCGCATCCAAGCACCGCCCTGCCCGAGGACGGATTCGACTCGCCCCTGTCGGTCGCCGACGGGCTGCGGCGTCAGCAAACCATGGCGATGGTGCGCGCGGCGCTGGATGACCGGCGCGCGATGCTGGCCTATCAGCCCGTCGTCCAGGCCCGGATGACCAACCGCCCGGCCTTTTACGAGGCGTTCATACGCATCCTGGATGAAAAGGGCCGCGTGATCCCGGCGCGCGACTTCATGGGCGACGTCGAAACCAGCGAACTGGGCCGGCGGATCGATTGCCTGGCGCTGGAACTGGGGCTGATCGCCCTGGCGCGGGAACCCTCGATCCGCCTGGCGGTGAACATGTCCGCGCGCTCCATCGGCTATCCGACATGGCTGTCGACGCTGGAACGCGGGCTGCGCGCCGACCCCAGCATTGCCGAGCGGCTGATCCTGGAAATCACAGAAAGTTCGGCCATGGTCATGCCGGATCTGGTGACCGTGTTCATGGCCGACATGCAGGCGCGCGGGATCTGCTTTGCGCTTGATGACTTTGGCGCGGGCTACACTGCGTTTCGCTACCTGAAGGACTTCTATTTCGACATCATCAAGATCGACGGGCAGTTCATTCGCGGCATTCACGCCGATCCGGACAACCAGGTGCTGGCGCAGGCGCTGATCGCCATCGCTCGGCAATTCGACATGTTCACGGTCGCCGAATCGGTCGAAACGGCCGAGGACGCGCGCTATCTGATCGATATCGGAATGGACTGCCTTCAGGGGTATTACTATGGAATCCCGTCGACCGAGGCGCCCTGGCGCCAATCCAAGCTGGCAAAACTTGGGTGAGGCCGTTTTCCCCGGCCTGATCACTGTCGCTAACACGCCCTGAAAAGCCGCCTTTCCGCAATGCAGCATTGATTTGACGCGGGGTCACGCGTAAACCCGGCGCAGTTGCGCGCGCCACCGGGCCGCGCTTTGACAAAGGGATTCCCAATGACAAATGTCGTGATCGTATCCGCAGCCCGCACCGCCGTGGGCTCTTTCAACGGCAGCTTTGCCAGCACTCCGGCCCACGATCTGGGCTCCGCCGTGATCGAAGCCGTTGTCGCACGCGCCGGCATCGACAAGGCCGACGTATCCGAAACGATCCTGGGCCAGGTGCTGACCGCGGGCCAGGGCCAGAACCCGGCCCGCCAGGCCGCCATCAACGCGGGCCTGCCCAAGGAAGCATCGGCCTGGAGCCTGAACCAGGTTTGCGGCTCGGGGCTGCGCGCCGTTGCCCTTGCCGCCCAGCATGTGCAACTGGGTGACGCCGATATCGTCATCGCCGGTGGTCAGGAAAGCATGTCGCTGTCGCCGCATGTCGCGCATCTGCGCGCCGGCCACAAAATGGGCGACGTGAAATATATCGATTCGATGATCCGCGACGGGTTGTGGGACGCCTTCAATGGCTACCACATGGGCCAGACTGCGGAAAACGTCGCCCAGCAATGGCAGATCAGCCGCGAAGCGCAGGACGCCTTTGCGCTGGCCAGCCAGAACAAGGCGGAAGCCGCGCAGAAAGCCGGAAAATTCGCGGACGAGATCGTGCCCTTCACGATCAAGACCCGCAAGGGCGAGACGGTTGTCGATCAGGATGAGTATATCCGCCACGGCGCCACGCTGGAAAGCATGCAGAAACTGCGCCCGGCCTTCTCCAAGGACGGGTCGGTGACCGCCGCCAATGCGTCGGGCATCAATGACGGTGCCGCCGCGGTCATGGTGATGAGCGAAGCTGAAGCCCAACGCCGCGGCCTGACCCCGCTGGCGCGGATTGCGTCTTATTCGACCGCAGGTCTGGATCCGTCGATCATGGGCGTTGGCCCGATCTTCGCATCGCGCAAGGCCCTGGCCAAGGCCGGATGGAGCGCCGAGGATCTCGACTTGGTGGAAGCCAACGAAGCCTTCGCCGCGCAGGCCTGCGCCGTGAACAAGGACATGGGCTGGAACCCGGATATCGTCAACGTGAACGGCGGCGCCATCGCCATCGGCCATCCGATCGGCGCCTCGGGCGCGCGCATTCTGAACACGCTGTTGTTCGAAATGCAGCGCCGCGACGCCAAGAAGGGCCTGGCCACGCTGTGCATCGGTGGCGGCATGGGCGTCGCCATGTGCCTTGAGCGCTGAGGCCTGATCGTTACCGGCAGTAAATGCAAAAAGGTGGGCGCAATAATATTGCGCCCACCTTTCTCAATGTGTAACAGAATTTCAACGACACTTATCCTAGGAGGGAACTATGGCACGAGTTGCATTGGTCACCGGCGGATCGCGCGGCATCGGCGCGGCGATTTCTACCGCCTTGAAAGACGCAGGCTATAGCGTCGCGGCCAGCTATGCCGGCAATGACGAGGCCGCGTCGGCCTTCACTGCGGAAACCGGCATCAAGACCTACAAATGGAACGTCGCCGACTATGAGGCCTCGAAAGCCGGCATCGCGCAGGTCGAGGCCGACCTGGGCCCGATCGACATTGTCGTTGCCAACGCGGGCATCACCCGCGATGCGCCGTTCCACAAGATGACACCCGAACAATGGAATGCGGTGATCGACACCAACCTGACCGGCGTGTTCAACACGGTCCACCCTGTTTGGCCCGGCATGCGCGAACGCAAATTCGGCCGCGTCGTCGTCATCAGCTCGATCAACGGTCAGAAGGGCCAGTTCGCGCAGGTGAACTACGCGGCAACCAAGGCCGGCGATCTGGGGATCGTCAAGTCCCTGGCCCAGGAAGGTGCGCGCGCGGGCATCACCGCAAACGCCATCTGCCCGGGCTACATCGCCACGGAAATGGTCATGGCCGTGCCGGAAAAAGTGCGCGAGTCGATCATCGGCCAGATCCCCGCCGGCCGCCTGGGCGAGCCCGAGGAAATCGCGCGCTGCGTGGCCTTCCTGGTGTCGGACGACGCAGGCTTCATCAACGGATCGACGATCAGCGCGAACGGTGCGCAGTTCTTCGTCTGAACCGCCGCTCTCCAAGACGATGACAGAGGGGGCCTTGCCCCCTCTTTTTTCTTGCGGCCGACCGCCTATCAGCCGAAAACGACCCGAACAGTCATTCGAGGCGCGATCATGAACAAATCCAAGGCGACGCTGATCGGCTTTTCGGCCGTCGTTCTCTGGGCGCTATTGGCGCTGTTCACGGTCGCCAGCGCCCCGGTTCCGCCGTTTCTGCTCTCGGCGCTCAGCTTCGGAATCGGTGGCCTGGTGGGCGTGGTCTGGCTGATCCTCAGCGGCGAATTCGGCAAGTTGCGCCGCGTTCCCCTGTCGGCCTATGCCTTTGGCACGGCAGGATTATTCGGCTACCATTTCCTGTATTTCACGGCCCTTCGCATGGCCCCCGC
>CAJQNQ010000269.1 GCA_905479725.1 uncultured Paracoccaceae bacterium
AACATGCACCTGCCTCCTTGTCGCGGGGCGCCGGTTGATGCCCGGTGCCTCGGCCTTGCGAACACTTATCGCCGCAATGTCTTGCCGTTTGGCGCAGCCGCCGCACGGTGCCCGGTCGCCCGCGCAACACCGCCAACAAAAAAGGGGGGCCGAAGCCCCCCCGAAGCCGCGCCAACGGGCGCGTTCACAGCACCCGCATGCGCGGTGTGCGGCGGCGCGCGGCGGGCTCCAGCATCAGCGCATGCAGGGCCCAGACCAAGGCGTCCAGCCGGTCCGGGCTGCCGCTGCCCCGATAGCCCTGCGCGGTCATCTGTGCCATCTGCTCCTCCAACGCCTCGAGCCCGCGCGCATGGCGCACCCGCCCCTGCTCGTATAACGCAGCCACCGGCTCTGCCCGGGCCAGCTTGCCATGCGTCGCCCGCACCGCCTTGTAGGGCACAAGCGGATCGACCTGCCGTAGCACGCTGGCCACCAGATCGCCCCCTTGATTGACCTCGGCGATCAAGCGGTCCGCGCCGTGTCGCGCCATCGCATCGATCGCCGCCCGCGCCCATTCCGACGGGCTGCTGGCCCGCAAGCTGGCGTCCTCGAGCACATAGGCCCGCCAATCGGCCACCGGCCCCCGCGTGACCGCGCCCACCACGACGATCCCGCACAGGTCCGACCCGGCATGACCGGTAACCGCCGGATCGACGGCCACCACCACCCGGTCCAGCTCGGGCACCCGTTCGACCTGGCAGTTCTCCAGCAACGCGCCGGGAAACAAAGACCCCTCGGCATCGGCCAGCATCACGCCGTCCAACTCCTGCCGCCCCAGCCGCGTGCCGCCATAACGCGCCTCGATCTCGGTCAGGAAACTGTCCGCCAGCCAGGCGCGGTTCGCCTGGGTCGCGGCTTGCGTCACCACCGTTGACGGGCTGTCCAGCAGCGCGATCAGCCGATCCTGCCGCCGCGGCGTGGTGGTCACCACGCAACGCGGATCCTGCCCCAGACGCAGCGCGAATTGCAGCATGTCCCAGACCTCGTCGGCCTTTTTCCACTTGCCCAGTTCATCCGCCCAGGCGGCGTCGAATTGCGGGCCGCGCAGCGCCTCCGGCTCGCTGGCCGAAAAGCATTGCGCCACCGCGCCATTCGGCCAGACCAGCCGCCGCCGCGTGGCCTCCCATTTCGGGCGCCTGTCAGGGGGCGAACTGGCGATGATCCCGCTGTCGCCGAAGACCATCACATCGCGCACCTGATCGTAGGTCTCGCCGATCAAGGCCACGCGCCGGGCGCGCCCCTGGTCGCGCGGACCGGCCCCTTCGACCTGGGTCCGCACCCATTCGGCCCCCGCGCGGGTCTTTCCCGCGCCGCGACCGCCCAGGCACACCCAGCTGCGCCAATTGCCCGCTGGCGGCAGCTGGTGCGGCTGCCCCCAGAATTCGAACATCCACGGCAACGCCAGCAGCGCCGCGTCACTCAGCCCGGTCAGAAAGTCCGCTCGCAGCGTTGCTGGCGCGCAGGCGATCCAGTCTGCCTCGGACCTCGGCCCTGGCGGACTCGAGATCCAGCTCTCCGGTGACATCTCCATGATCTTGCTCGAACTTTTCAAGTTTTGCGCGTTCACTGAACACCGCCTCCAACCCTTTGCGCAAACCGGCGACAGCGGCAGAGAGATCCTTTGCCGCCCCCAGTTTGCCTGCCCTGATATCCGCAATCATGTCGTCCAGCGCCGTGCCAGCAGCCCAAAGCTGCCGCTCGGCCTGCGCCACAAGATCGCGCCGATCCTCCACCCCAGATGAACAGGGTTTCTTGTTTTTCATGCGTGTAACCCGCTGTTTCGCCGCTCCGTGCGAGCGAAAAGGAAAAGCGGCGACAGGTTGCCCCGCGCCGCTTGCCCATTTCTTCCAGCTTGTCCAAAACACTACACCCTGGCGCGCGCAATGTCAAGTTATTCGCCTGTGGCGTGTGTCGTCAGATCCCTAAAACCCTACTGATTTTGATCCGCCTCGATCTGCCGCCACAGTGCCACGTTGCGGTTGTGTTCGGCCAGCGTCGCCGCAAAGGCGTGCCCGCCCGTGCCATCCGCCACGAAGAACAAAAACTCCGTTTCCACGGGATTCAGCACGGCCTCGATGCTGGCGCGGCCCGGATTGGCGATCGGCGTCGGCGGCAAACCGTCGATCTGATAGGTGTTGTAAGGCGTTCGCGCGTTCAACTCGGAGCGGCGCAAACCCCGCCCAAGGATTCGCCGCCCCAACGTGATGCCATAGATCACCGTCGGGTCGGTTTGCAGACGCATGGGCGCACGCAATCGGTTTATGAACACACTCGCCACCACCGGGCGCTCCTCGGCAAGGCCGGTTTCCTTTTCCACGATCGACGCCAGGATCAACGCCTCGTCCGCAGTATCCAGCGGCAAGCCTTCAGCGCGCGATTCCCAGGCGGCGCTCAGGGTCGCCACCTGCCGTGCCTGCATCTCGCCGATCAATTCCAGCCTGTCCGCCCCGCGTCGCACCTCGTAGCTGTCGGGTGCCAAGGTGCCCTCGGCCGGATCTTCGTCGATGGAACCGGTCAGGAATTCGGCATTCGTCAACGCAAACCACACCTGGTAGCTGGTCGTCCCTTCGGCAACGGCGATCCGGTAGCGCGTATCGGGCAATTCGGCAATTTGCTGGTATCGCTCTGGCAAGGCTTCGGTTTCCAGCGGCAGGGTCATGACCTCGCCAAACCGGCTCGTCGCCGGGTCCAGTTCGCGAAGCTGATACTCGGTGTTCGTCACACCCACCCGAAGAACGATCTCTGTGCCACATGTCGAAGCGCCGCCCCGCGTGACGATTTCCAGAATCTCGTCCATCGACGCGCCAGCGGGCACCAGATAGGATCCGAACCGCAGCCCCCGGTCGCGCCCGTCATACTGGGCGCCGACGCGAAACAACATGCCGCTGGAAATCGCGCCCTCCGCCTGCAATTCATCAGTCACGCCGCGCAGATTCGCGCCGCGATCAACGCGAAAACAGATCGCCTGTTCCAGCGGCCCCTGCGCCACGAAGGCGCGTTGGGCGATGCCCACCAGCCCGGCCAGAACCACCAGGCCGGCGATCAGCAATGTCAGCGCATTCGCCGCAATATGCCTCCACATCAGTCGGCAACCTTTCGCATGACCAGACAGGCATTGGTGCCGCCAAACCCGAAAGAATTCGACAAGGTCACGTCGATCCTGCGGTGGCGCGCCTCGTTGGCCGCCAAGTCCAGCTTCGGTTCCACCGCCGGATTGTCCAGGTTGATCGTCGGCGGAGCCACCTGATCGCGGATGGCCAGAACGCAGAAGATCGCCTCGACCGCACCCGCGGCCCCCAGCAAATGGCCGATCGACGATTTCGTCGATGACATCGTCGTCGCCGACGCAGCATCGCCCAGCAGGCGCTCGACCGCGCCCAGTTCGATGGTGTCCGCCATGGTCGATGTGCCATGGGCATTGACGTAATCGACATCCGCCGGTTTCAGGCCGGCCCGGTCCAGCGCCGCCGTCATCGCGCGGAACCCGCCATCACCGTCCTCCGCTGGCGCGGTGATGTGATACGCATCGCCCGACAATCCATAGCCGACGACCTCGCAATAGATCTTCGCGTCGCGCGCCTTGGCGTGCTCGTATTCCTCCAGCACCACGACCCCGGCGCCTTCGCCCATCACGAACCCGTCCCGGTCGCGGTCATAGGGCCGGCTGGCGGTTTGCGGGTTGTCGCCGCGCTTGGTGGAAAGCGCCTTGCAGGCGTTGAACCCGGCTATGCCGATCTCGGAGATCGGCGACTCGGCACCGCCCGCGACCATCACCTCCGCGTCGCCCCACTGGATCAGACGTGCGGCATCGCCAATCGCGTGGGCCCCGGTCGAACAGGCCGTCACAACGGCATGGTTGGGGCCCTTGAAGCCGTAGCGAATGCTGACCTGGCCGGAAATCAGATTGATGAGCGCGCCCGGAATGAAGAACGGAGACACCCGCCTGGGGCCCCGCTCCTTGATCAGAACGGCGGTCTCGGCGACGGTGGACAACCCGCCGATCCCCGAGCCCAGCAACACGCCGGTGCGCAGACGGCTCTCTTCGTCCTCGGGCATCCATCCGGCATCCTCGACCGCCTGCTGTGCGGCTGCCACGCCATACAGGATGAAGTCATCCACCTTGCGGCGCTCCTTCGGCTCCATCCAGTCATCGGGGTTGAAGGTGCCGTTGCTGCCATCGCCATAGGGGATTTCGCAGGCATAATCCGTCACCAGCCGGCTGGCGTCGAACCGGGTGATCGGACCGGCCCCGGATTGCCCGGCCACCAGCCGCTTCCACGTTTCCTCGACCCCGCAGGCAAGCGGCGTGACCATTCCCAGACCTGTCACCACAACTCGGCGCATCTGCATTCCTCCGTCTGAACCATCAACCGCCTGATACACAGTGTTGCCCGTCCAGAAAAGACCGTCCGACACCATTGCCCCGAAACCCGCCACTCCGCAGATCCTCTGGCGCCTCGCGGACACCCCTGCTAAAACCGCGCGGCACGCCCAGAACCCCCGTTTCATCTTGCCCGGCAATACTCCGGGGGTGAAGGGCCGCAGGCCCAAGGGGGCTGGCCCCCTGACCGGCCCGCCACGCAGCACCAGAACCGGAAGGAAGCCCCATGTTCGACCTAAGCGGCAAACGCGCCCTGATCACAGGCGCCTCGGGCGGGATCGGCGCCGCTATCGCCCGCACGCTTCACGCGGCCGGTGCCACGGTGGCCTTGTCAGGCACCCGCGAAGCGCCGCTAAACGCCCTTGCCTCGGAACTCGGCGAACGCGCGCATGTCGTTCCCTGCAACCTGTCGGATCCGGCGTCGGTCGAGGCCCTGCCCAAGACCGCCATCGCTGCCATGGGCGGGCTGGACATTCTGGTGAATAACGCCGGGATCACCCGCGACCAGATCTTCATGCGCATGTCCGATGATGATTGGGCCTCGGTCCTGGACGTCAACCTGACCGCCACGATGCGCCTGTGCCGCGCGGTCATGCGGCCGATGATGAAGGCCCGCTGGGGCCGTATCGTCAACATTTCGTCGATCGTCGGCGCGACGGGCAATCCCGGCCAGGTGAACTATGCCGCGTCAAAAGCCGGCATGATCGGACTGACCAAATCCATCGCCGCCGAGGTCGCGACGCGCGGCATCACCGCCAACGCCGTGGCGCCCGGGTTCATCGCCACGGCGATGACCGAAAACCTGACCGACGACCAGAAGGGCAAGATCAACGCCCAGATCCCCGCAGGCCGCATGGGCACGCCCGAGGAAATCGCCGCCGCCGTCCTCTACCTTTCCTCGCCCGAGGCCGGCTATGTCACCGGCACCACGCTGCATGTGAATGGCGGCATGGCGATGCTCTGACGCGCGCAACATGTCTCGCGGCGCAGGCGGTCGGGATCGAAGCCTCCGGCGCGGGTGGCGCGGGTGGCGCGAGGGCGCCACGGCCCGCCGGGGGATGCCCGTCTGCCCGGCGCCGCGACCGCCGATGACATGCCCGTCACTATTGGCCTGATGACGGGAATCAACCCTGAAGGGACCGACCGCAGGTCCTGGAACCGGTCTCGCGCCGGGATCCGCGGCGCCACGGCCGGAAAAACCAGGCGGCGCAGCGGTCCGAGCGCCGGCTCTAACATATGTTTTCTCCCGGCCACTTACCCTTCCGGCAGGGCTTTGCCGAAAGAGCCTCCGGACCTCGCGTCCCCTCTTGAAAGCGTTTGCCTTCGTGCCCTCATATGCTATAGGCGGCGTCGATTGAGCCGGGACTGTCCGTGCCGGTCCGGCACTGCGTGGGTGGAAGTCCCACCGCCGTCACCGCTTGCGAGAGCAATTCAAAATGGGCGGCTTCCGCCACAGTTAAAACGAGGACTGAACATGAGCGACATCGCAGATCGCGTGAAGAAAATTGTCGTCGAGCATCTCGGCGTCGAAGAAGACAAGATCACCGAGAACGCTTCGTTCATTGATGACCTGGGTGCCGACAGCCTGGACACCGTCG
>CAJQNQ010000270.1 GCA_905479725.1 uncultured Paracoccaceae bacterium
GAACGCCAATGACGGCGTCTGGTCGCTGGACGACGATGGCGAGCCGACCGCAGAGCACACCTATTGGGCGGGCTTCCGCGAAGGCCAGGCCGTGGGCCTGCGACTGGAAACGCGCCGCGCCGGCGAGTAACCGGTCAACGCAGCCGGGTCAACGCAGCCGGGTCAACGCAGCCCCGCCAACCCGGCATCGGGGGCGATTGCGTCAGGCAATCGTCTCCATCCGTTCTTTGGACAAGGAGCCGGGAACGATGGTCACGGGCACCGGCAACGCGCCCGAGTTCTTGGACAATTGCGTCACCAGCGGGCCGGGGCCGGTGCGGTCAAGCCCGGCGCCCAACACCAGAATTCCCACCTCGGGATCGGCTTCGATCTGCGCCAGGATCTCGTCCACCGGTTGCCCCTCGCGGATCACCAGCTCTGGGTCGATGGCATGTTTGTCGCGCATCCACTTGGCGAATACCTCGAAATGGGCCTCGATCCGTTCGCGCGCTTCCTCGCGCATCAGATCGGCGACACCGATCCAGTGCTGAAATTCTTCGGGCGGGATAACCGACAGGATCTGCACCCCCCCGCCGGTGGCCGCTGCCCGCAACGCGGCGAAGCGAATCGCGTTCAGACATTCGCGGCTATCGTCCAGAACGACCAGAAATTTACGCATATCCATCCCCTGTTGGCGCGCATCATGGCCCAAGCCCGGCAGCCTGTCCAGCATGGCGGCGGGCCGGTGCCGAGCAGCCGCGACGCGCTTCGAACCGTGTCTTCGGGTGGTCGGGTCACCGATTGCTGGCCGCCCAGTCCTAATAGAGTTCGCGCACGAGACGGGTGACAGGCCCCACCTGATACTGCCGGTCATCGAACGCGGTTACAGGTGTCACCTTGGACATGTTGCCCGACAGGAACACCTCGTCCGCGGTGCGAAAATCCTCCAGCGTCAGCACCGTCTCATGCACCCTCACGCCATCGCGCGACAGGGTGTCGATATGGCGCGCGCGGGTGATCCCCGACAGGAAGGTGCCGTTGGGGATCGGGGTGAACACCTCGCCATCCTTGACCATGAACACGTTGGCCGTGGCGGATTCCGCAACATTGCCCTGACTGTCGCAGGCCAGAGCGTTGCCGAAGCCCTTGGCCTGGGCTTCGGCCAGCATCCGGGCATTGTTGGGATAAAGGCAGCCGGCCTTGGCATTGACCACCGCCGTTTCCAGCGTCGGGCGGCGAAACCGCGTTGTCGTCACCGTGGTCGCGGCCTCGGGCGGGGCCATGGGAATGGCTTCCAGGCAGATGCAGAAACCGGTGCGGTCCTGATTGGGCATCACGCCCAGCGGCCCGGAATCGATTGCCCAATACATCGGGCGGATATAGACGGCATCGCCCAGCCCCTCGAGCCCCTCGAGGATCAGTTCGACCATGGCGTCGGCTTCGACGGTGGGCCGGATCATCAGCGCCGTCGCTGAACGGTTGATGCGCGCGCAATGCTTGTCCAGATCCGGGGTCATCCCGTCGAACAGGCGCGCGCCGTCAAACACGGTTGTGCCCAGCCAGGCGCCGTGATCGGCGGCGCGCATGACCGGCACGTCGCCTTCATGCCACTGACCGTCGAACCAGGTGCGGATGCGGTTGCTGATGGCCATGCTGTGTCCCCTGGGGTTTCCTTCGCGCGGATGTTAATCACCCGCCGCGCCCAAGGTCCAGTGCGGCCTGCCCCGGCGATCAGCGCTTACAGGTTGAACACCCGGCTGGGGTGCAATTCGCCCCCCATATAGAGCCCCACAGCGACCGGCCTGCCCTCATAACTGCCCCAGGCCTGATCGCCCGGGCGCGCCTCGCCCGCCAGCACGCGGCCCGGGTTGCCGTTGCGCAGCCGGACTGCCCCGTCCGGGGCCAGGATCAGTTCGGGCAGGTCGACAAGCCCGGTCTCCAGCGGCAGCAGATTGCTTTCCAACTCGGGCGTGCGTGCGAGGTCTTCGACCTGGGCCAGGCTCAGCCCGTCGGCGGCGTAAAACGGGCCCGACCATTCGCGGCGCAACCAGGCGACATGGCCCAGGCATCCCAGCGCCTGCCCCAGATCGCGCGCGATGGACCGCACGTAGCCGCCCTTGCCGCAGACCATTTCCAGAATGGCTGTGTCGGCATCGGGGCGTTCAACCAGGTCAAGTGATTCAACGAACAGGTCGCGCGCGGCAAGGTCCATGCCCTCGCCCGCGCGGGCGATGTCATAGGCGCGCTCGCCGTCCACTTTTACCGCCGAAAACTGCGGCGGCACCTGCTGGATCAACCCGCGAAACGCCGCCAGCGCGGCCTCGATCCCGGCATCCGTGGGGCGCTCGGCGCTGGTTTGCAGCACCCCGCCCTCGGCATCGTCGGTGGTGGTTGCGGTGCCGAACCGCACCATGAAACGGTAGCCCTTCATCGCATCAGTGATGAAGGGCACGGTTTTCGTGGCTTCGCCCAACGCGATGGCCAGAACGCCGGTCGCGGCGGGGTCCAGCGTGCCCGCATGTCCGGCCTTCTGCGCGTCCAGCGCCCAGCGCACCTTGCCGACCACCGATGTCGAGGTCACGCCCGCCGGCTTGTCGATCACCAGCCAGCCAGAGATCGGTCGGCCTTTTTTCTTGCGCGCCATCGGGTGCCATCCTGCGTTCCGTCGACGCGGGGCCTAGCCAATGGCGCACGGTGTGGCAACCCCCGCCGGCGGCTCAGCGCAGGATATCGGCCTGATCGCAGGCTTCGGGATCGCCCAGCAGACAGGCCTGGTCGAACGCGGCGATGGCGCGCGGCACATCGGCGGGCACACCGCGCCCGTTGGCCAGGATGTTACCCAACGTGACGCAGGCATAGGCATCGTTGCCGGTGCAGGCCCGGCCGAACAGTTCCACCGCGCGCGCAATATCCGGCGCGACGCCCAGACCCGATCGGTAGACCTCGCCCAGATTGCCACAGCCCAGCATCTCTCCGCCGTCACAGGCGCGTTCATACAAAGCCCGGGCGCGGGCGATATCATACGGCGCCCCGGTCTCGGTTTCGTATCGGAACCCCAGCACGCTGCATCCGAACAGGTCCCCCCCGTCGCAGGCCCGCGCCAACAGCGCCGTGACCTGGCTGTCCGAAGCCTCGCCGCGCAATTCCTGTTGCTGGGCCAGATCGGTGCAGGCCATCGCCCACCCCTCGCTGCACAGGCTTTGCAACATCTCGAAGCCGCCGCTTTCGTCGGCAGGCCCGCCGCGCCCTTCGATCATCATGCGCGCCAGCCCCGCGCATCCCGGGCGGGCATTCGGGGCGGGCCAGCCCTCGCAGGCCCGGGCGTAGAAATCGCGGGCGATGCGCTCTGACGCAGGCAGCCCGGCCAGACCGTTTTCATAATACGCAGCCAGTTGTGCGGCGCCGAGCACCGGCAATTCCGCCTGCGCACCGGTCACCAGCGCGACCGCGCGCGTATCCATCGGATCCGCCGCCATCAGCGCGCGCGCCAGCAACAGCGCAAAGGCGGGCTCGGACGGGT
>CAJQNQ010000271.1 GCA_905479725.1 uncultured Paracoccaceae bacterium
CACCAAGCACGCGATCACCGGCCTGACCAAGACACTGGCGCTGGACGGGCGTCCGTTCGATATCGCCTGCGGTCAGATCGATATCGGCAATGCGCGCACCGACCTGGCGGCGAAGATCGAACAAGGCGTGCCGCAGGCCGATGGATCCGTGCGCGCCGAACCGATGATGGACGTCGCGCAGGTGGCGGACGCGGTGCTGCACATGGCCAACCAGCCGAAAGGCACCAATGTGCCGTTCCTGGCGATCATGGCCACCAACATGCCGTGGCTGGGTCGGGGCTGACCAGGCGATCAGCCCGAACGCACGAAACGGAACAGGGCCGAGGCCCCCCAACCGGCGATCAGCGCAATCGCCAGAGCCAACAGGCCGTAAAGGAACGGGTGGTCATAAGCCAGTTGGTAGATCCAACGCTCCAGCCCGTCCTTGCGCACGAAAATCGCGGTGCGGAACTGGCTGACCACGCCGCCGTCGCGCACCAGATACATGCGCGTGGTATAGGCGCCTTCGGTCAGGTTGGCCGGCAGCCGGACATTGGCGCGAAACAGGATCTCGCGGTCCAGAAAGACAAAGCGGTCAAGCGATTGATACTGATCGGCCTGTTCGCGGATGCGCTGCAAGGCTTCGGAAAAGACCTGACGTTGCGGATCGGTCTCGTGTGCTTGCGTGCCGTCAATGGCCTGAGGCGCCGAAATGCGAAACTCCCGGTCGGTTTCGGGTGTGATGATGTCGCTCAGCGGTGCCGTGGTGGCTACGGCGTAGAATGACGGAACCGAGGTCAACGTGACGCTGTCGGTGTTCATCCAGATCCCCGCGCGTCGCTCCTTGCGCCAGACGGCGACGGTCTGGCGCGGCCCCTCGATGACGACAACAACGTCGAACGGGCGATTCTCGGTCGGATCCTCGAAATAGGCCTCCAGCGGATCGCGCCGGATCGCGCCGAACAGCAGGATTTCCGAGCCCGAGAAGTTTGCCGTCAGAGCCACGCGGTTTTGCGACAGTGCGCCGATAATCTCGTTCGCCCTGGCGGGCAGAACCGACACGAGCAGCATGGCAAGAAGCAGAACCCGCATCGTCACCGCCCCACGATCCGGATAGAATACAGCTCGGACGGCTGGACCAGCAGGTCCAGCGCGACCTTGATGCACACCGCGATGACCAGCAGGGCCAGCAGAATGCGCAGCTGCTCGGCCTTCAGGCGCACACCGATCTGTGTGCCGATCTGCGCGCCAATCACACCGCCGATAATCAGGAAGAACGCCAGCAACACGTCAACCGAATAGCTGGTCATGGCATGGGCAACGGTGGTGTAACCGGTGACGAAGATGATCTGGTAGAGCGACGTTCCGACCACGACCTTGGTGGGCATGCCCAGCATGTAGATCATCGCCGGCACCATGATGAACCCGCCGCCCACACCCATCACCGCCGACAGGACGCCAACGGCCATGCCGACCAGCACTGGCGGAATGACGCTGATATACAGGCCCGACACGCGGAACTTCATCTTCAGCGGCAGGGAATGGACCCAGGTATGCTTGTGCAATTTGCGGCGCGGCACGTTGGGTTTGGTGGACCGATACCAGGCGCGCAGGCTTTCTTGCAGCATCAAGATGCCGATGACGCCCAGAAACAGCACATAGGCCAGTTGCACGAACAGATCGACCTGCCCCAGCGCGCTGAGCCACCGAAACAGCCATATGCCGCCGGTCGATCCGATCAGCCCGCCGACCAACAGCACTGTGCCCATGCGCAGATCGACGGTCTTGCGGCGCAAATGCGCCAGAACGCCGGAAATGGACGATGCCACGACCTGATTGGCGCCGGTGGCCACGGCCACGGCGGGCGGAATGCCGATGAAGAACAAGAGCGGCGTGATCAGGAACCCGCCGCCGACGCCGAACATGCCCGACAACATGCCCACACCGCCGCCGATGCCCAGAAGGACCAGCGCGTTCACGGATATTTCGGCAATGGGCAGGTAGATCAGCATGATGTTCCATAAGACAAAGCCCCTGCGTTTTACAGGGGCTTTGCGATAAATTTACGGCACGATGACGTCGATGTGCATCCGCGCGCTATCGCTCCTTGACATAGGGTTCGCCCCCGGCGCGCGGCGGGATCGCCTTGCCGATGAATCCGGCCAGGATGATGACCGTCAGGATGTAGGGCAGAGCGGTCATGAACTGGTTGGGGATGGTGATGATCCCCAGGTCCAGGTTGGGGAAGCGGTTGGCGATGGCCTCCAGCATGCCGAACAGCAGCACGGCCCCCAGCCCCTGCCAGGGCCGCCACTTGGCGAAGATCATGGCCGCCAGCGCGATATAGCCGCGCCCGGCGGACATTTCGCGCACAAAGCCGGCGGCTAGCGACGTGGACAGATAGGCGCCACCGATTCCGCACAGCACACCGGCGATTATCACGGCGGCATAGCGCATCCTGACCACCGATACACCGGCCGTATCCACCGCCGCCGGGTTCTCCCCGACCGCGCGCAGGCGCAGCCCGAAGCGCGTGCGATAGAGCAGATACCAGGTCAGCGGCACGAAAAGCAGACCCAGGTAGACCAGGATCGAATGCCCGGTGAAAATCTGCGCGATGTTGCCCAGCACCGGCACATCGGCAAGGGCCGAGACGCCCGGAATGTCCAGCCGCCCGAACCGCATGTCACCGGTCAGGGACGGGGTGCGCCCGCCCTGCCCGAACCAGCTTTGCGCGATGACCACGGTCGTCCCGGACGCCAGGAAATTGATTGCCACGCCGGAAATCAGCTGATTGCCACGGAAGGTGATCGAGGCCAGCCCGTGCAGGATGGAAAACACCACCGATGCCAGGATGCCAACCAGCAAGCCGACCCAGGCCGAGCCGGAGTAATAGGCGAAGGCGGCCGAAAAGAAGGCCGAGATCAGCAGCTTGCCCTCCAGGCCGATGTCGAAGATCCCGGCGCGTTCGGTCACGATCCCGGCCAGGCACGCGAACAGCAGCGGCGTCGCCAGGCGCAGCGTGGATTCCAGGATCTGAACGATTGTCAGAAGATCCATGTCAGCTCCTCCGACGCAGGGATCTGAACAGCATTTCCACCGGCACCCTGACCATGTTGTCCAGCGCGCCGGTGAACAGGATCACCAGCGCCTGAATGACGACGATCATTTCCCGCGGGATGGATGTCCACAGCGCCAGTTCGGCACCGCCCTGATACAGAAAGCCGAACAACACGGCGGCAACGGCAATCCCGGCCGGATGATTGCGGCCCATCAGCGCCACGGCGATGCCGATGAACCCGGCCCCCTCGACCGAATTCAGCACCAGCCTTTCGGCCTCGCCCATGACGTTGTTGATCGCCATCAGCCCCGACAACCCGCCCGAAATCAGCATCGCGATCACGGTGATCTTGACCGGCGATATCCCGGCATAGACGGCGGCTGGCCCGGATTTACCGAAGGCGCGGATTTCATAACCCAGCCGCGTGCGCCAGATCAGCACCCAGACGCCGACTGTGGCGATGATGGCGATGAAGAAGGTGATGTTCAGCGGCGCCGAGCGGCTGAAGCTGATCCCCAGCGGGGCCAGGATTTCAGACATCGTCGGCAGGTTTGTCGCAGCCGGGAAACGCGGGGTCGCCGGGTCCATGGATGTCGCCGGGCGCAACACGTGGCTGAGCATGTAGGTCATCACCGACGCGGCGATGAAATTGAACATGATCGTCGTGATGACGATGTGACTGCCACGTTTTGCCTGCAACCAGGCCGGGATGAATGCCCAGGCCGCGCCAAACAGCGCGCCACCGACCATCGCGCCAAGCAGGGCAATGGTCCAGTGTGGCCAGGGTATCATCAGGCTAATCAGCGCGACGCCCAGCCCGCCCATGGTGGCCTGCCCCTCGGCGCCGATGTTGAACATTGCCGCGTGAAAGGCGACCGCGAAAGCCAGGCCGGTGAACAGGAAGTTGGTGGCGTAATACAGGGTGTAGCCCCAGCCATAGGTCGATCCCAGCGACCCCGAGACCATCAGCTTGACCGCTTCCCAGGGGTCCTCGCCGATAGCCAGGATCACCGCCGCCGAAATCAGGAACGCCAGCAGCAGCGACAGCAGCGGCACCAGAAGGACATCGGCCCAGCGGGGCATTGTCTGCGAACCGCTCATGCTGCGTCTCCTGTCATTCCGGCCATCAACAGCCCCAGTTCCCGTGCGTTGGTCTGGTCCGGGCTGCGTTCGCCCATGATGCGCCCGTCGAACATCACCACGATCCGGTCGGACAGGGACATGATCTCGTCGAGTTCCACCGACACCAGCAGGATCGCCTTGCCTTGATCGCGCAGTTCGATCAGGCGTTTGTGGATGAACTCGATCGCGCCGATATCGACGCCGCGCGTCGGCTGGCCGACCAGCAACAGGTCCGGGTTACGTTCGATTTCACGCGCCAGCACGATCTTCTGCTGGTTGCCGCCCGAAAAGCTTTCGGCCGTCAGCATCGGGTTTCGCGGGCGAACATCGAAGCGTTCGAACTTGCCCTTGGTGTCCTCGACGATGGCGGCATTGTCCAT
>CAJQNQ010000272.1 GCA_905479725.1 uncultured Paracoccaceae bacterium
GCCCGCGCCCTTGCCTTGACACGGGCCCGCCCGCGCCGCATGAAACGCGCGAAACCGTGGCCGCCGCTGGTCGCGCAGATCAGGAGCCGACATGAGCACTGCAACGGGCAAATCCGAAGGCTGGTGGGAAACCGTCAAGACTGTCTTTTGGGCACTGGTCATCGCCGGCCTGTTCCGAACGCTGTTTTTCCAGCCCTTCTGGATCCCCTCGGGCTCGATGAAGGAAACGCTGCTGATCGGCGACTTCCTGTTCGTCAACAAGATGGCCTACGGCTATTCGCGCTATTCCTGCCCCTTCGCCCTGTGCCCGATCTCGGGGCGTATCTTTGCCTCCGAGCCCGAGCGCGGCGACATCGTCGTGTTCCGCCATCCGGTATCCGGCACCGACTACATCAAGCGGCTGATCGGCCTGCCCGGCGACCGCATCCAGGTGCGCGACGGCGTCCTGTTCATCAACGATGTTGAAGTGCCTCGGGCCCCGACCGCCGATTTCGTCGAACTTTATGAACGTCAGG
Source organism: uncultured Paracoccaceae bacterium (assembly GCA_905479725.1). Classification (GTDB taxonomy): domain Bacteria; phylum Pseudomonadota; class Alphaproteobacteria; order Rhodobacterales; family Rhodobacteraceae; genus Pararhodobacter. The sequence continues at coordinate 516 of CAJQNQ010000272.1, forward strand.
GCGGCGCCGGCCAGTTCCCGCGCTGCGAAAACGCGCCGGTCGGCCCGGGCGGCGAATGCAACAAGGGTCGCGCCATCGAAACCCTGCCGAACGGTGTCAGCTATCCGGTTCTGAACATCGACGACACCGGTTTTGCCGACAACACACCGGTGTTTACCGTGCCCGAAGGCCAGTTCTTCTTCATGGGCGACAACCGCGACAATTCGGTCGATTCGCGGTTCAACCAGAATGCCGGCGGCGTGGGATTCGTTCCCTTTGAAAACCTGATCGGCCGGGCCGACCGTGTGATCTTTTCGTCTGCCGGCAGTTCGATGCTGGCGTTCTGGACCTGGCGCTCCGACCGGTTCTTCCATTCGCTGAACATGTAATGGCCCGGCGGTCTGACAGCACGCGGCTTTCCGTTGAAATGACCGCCTTTGCCAACCGCCTTGGCCATGACTTCGCGCGCCCGGAACTCCTGATCCGTGCCCTGACCCATGCGTCGGCCGGGTCAGTGTCGCGCCCGCATAACCAGCGGCTTGAATTCCTGGGCGACCGGGTGCTGGGGCTGGTGATCTCTGACGCGCTGTTCGCCGCCGACAAACAGGCGACCGAGGGGCAACTGGCGCCGCGCTTCAACGCCCTGGTGCGCAAGGAAACCTGCGCCGATGTCGCGCGCGAGGTCGATCTGGGCGCGGTCCTGCGGCTGGGCCGGTCTGAAATGCTGTCGGGCGGGCGGCGCAAGGAAACGCTGCTGGGCGACGCAATGGAGGCGGTTCTGGCCGCGATCTATCTGGATGCCGGCATGGACGCGGCGCGCCGGGTGATCCTGACCCTGTGGGAAACCCGCATCAACGCGGTTGACGACAGCGACGTGCGGGATTCCAAGACGGCCTTGCAGGAATGGGCGCAGGGCCAGGGCGACCCGCCGCCGCGCTACACCGAAACCGCGCGCGAAGGCCCGCCGCACGCCCCTGTTTTCACCATCGAGGCGCAACTGGCCGATGGCCGCGCCGCCAGCGCCTCCGCCGGATCGAAACGCGCCGCCGAACAGGCCGCCGCCAAGGCCCTGCTGGACGAGGTCCAGCCCGCCTCGTGACACCTGAGGCCAACCGACGCGGCGCGCTGTTCATGGTCGGCGCCATGGCCGCCTTCGCGATCGAGGACGCGCTGTTTAAATCCGCCACCCAGGCGGTGCCGGTGGGCCTTGCGCTGCTGATCTTTGGCGGCTCTGGCACCGTGATCTTCGCTGCCATCGCGCGGCTGCGGGGCGACGGTATCCTGCCCGCGTCGGGCCTCTCGCGCGGGCTTTGGCTGCGCTCCGCCTTCGAGCTTCTCGGCCGGCTGTTTTTCGGCCTGGCCCTGGCGTTCGCCGATCTTTCCACAACCTCGGCGATCTTGCAGGCGACGCCGCTGGTCGTTGTGCTGGGGGCCGTGGCGGTGTTTGGCGAACGGGTGGGTTGGCGCCGCTGGCTGGCCATCGCCATCGGCCTTGTGGGGGTCGGAATGGTGCTGCGCCCCACGGGCGCCGGTCTGGACTGGACCGCGTTCTTCGCCGTGCTGGGGATGGTGGGGTTCGCCGGGCGTGACCTGGCCACCCGCGCCTCCATGCCGTCGGTGACGAATGCGCAACTGGGGGTTCTGGGCTACATCGCCCTGACCCTTGCCGGGGTGCTGGTGCATCTGGCACTGGGTGGTTCACTGGCACTGGCGGTTTCGCTCCTTTCGGCGGACGCGCTGTCGTTGCTTCTGGCGGCGGCGGTGTTCGGGGTCATCGCCTATTCTGCGCTGACCGCCGCCATGCGCAGCGGCGAAATCTCGGTCGTGACGCCATTTCGCTACACCCGCCTTGTTTTCGCGCTGACCCTGGCGGTCCTGATCTTTGGCGAACGCCCGGATGGCATGATGCTGCTGGGCTCGGCCCTGATCGTGGGCAGCGGGCTGTTCACCCTGGCCCGTGGTCGCCCCGCCAACCGCAAGACAGCCTGAGCGCCGCATATGGCGCTTGCCCAAAGGATGCTATAAGGCCGCAGCGACAACAAAGGATGCGCTTCATGACCACTCGCGCGGGCTTCGTGGCCCTGATCGGTGAACCCAATGCCGGGAAATCGACCCTTCTGAACCGCATGGTCGGGGCCAAGGTTTCGATCGTGACGCACAAGGTGCAGACCACCCGCGCGCGCATCCGGGGCATTGCCATGGACGGCGAGGCACAGATCGTCTTCGTCGACACGCCCGGCCTGTTCCGCCCGCGCCGCCGGCTGGACCGTGCCATGGTCGCCGCCGCCTGGGGCGGGGCCGCGGATGCCGATATCGTCGTGCTGCTGATCGAGGCGCATCGCGGCCCGACCGACGGCGTGCAGGCCATTCTGGACGCTCTGGCCGAACGGGCCATGCCCGATCAGATCGTCGCCCTGGCGATCAACAAGATCGACCGCGTCAAGGCGCAGGTCCTGCTGGATCTGACGCAAACCCTCAATGACGCGTATCCCTTCGCCAAGACCTTCCTGATCTCCGCCGAGCGCGGCCACGGGACCGAGGATCTGAAGCACTGGCTGGGCGAAACCCTGCCCGAAGGCCCGTGGCTTTACCCCGAAGACCAGATCGCCGACCTGTCGCTGCGCATGATCGCCGCCGAGATGACCCGCGAAAAATGCACCCTGCGCCTGCATCAGGAACTGCCCTATCAGCTGACCGTCGAAACCGAAAGCTGGCAGGACCGCAAGGACGGATCGGTGCGCATCGACCAGATGATCTATGTCGCGCGCGACGGCCACAAGGGCATCGTGCTGGGCAACAAGGGCGAGACGATCAAGGCGATCAGTCAATCCGCCCGCGCCGAAATCGGCGAGTTTCTGGGCCGCACGGTGCATCTGTTCCTGCAAGTCAAGGTGCGCGAGAACTGGCAGGAAGAGGCCGAACGCTATGACGAGATCGGCCTGAGTTTCAAGGATGGCAACACCTGAGCTGCGGCGCGCGCGTCCGGCGGCAGGCAGCAAGACCGGGGGGAACCGATGGCGCGTCTGACGGCCGATTTCTGGGTTCATGCCTATCTGGCGCGCCTGCATTTGCGGGATATCCCGGCCTTCGTCGTGCGCAGGGGCGACGCCGATGCCGGGGCCGTGATGGTCAAGCAAAGCCCGCTGGACGGCACCGCGAGCCTGTATCAGCGCCAGTTCGACCTGCTTTCCGACAAGCGGGAATGGGTGCGGATCGCGCAGGGGGCAGAGCGCGACATCGACGAACTTCTGGCCCGCGAGCGCGGTCGCGATCCGGATCTGTGGATCATCGAGGTCGAGGACCGGCAGGGCCGCTCCTTGCTGGACGAACCCGGTCTGGACGGCTGACACCGCGATTGCCGGGCGCCCAAGGCGTTTGCAAACGCGTTCCCCCTTTGACGCCGGCGCCGCGCGGCTTATCTTTGCCGTGCACCGCGTTCAGGAAAGGCTGCCGAAGATGTTCTCGTTCAAACCTGTCACCATGGTCACCCCCGATCAGGCGCTTCCGGGCCGCGCCGATCCGATCCCCACCGCGGACACGCATTTTCTGACCGGCAGACGACTGGACAGCGCCGTGCCGCCCGGCATGGCGGTGGCGATCTTCGGCATGGGCTGTTTTTGGGGTGTCGAGCGCATGTTCTGGAACCTTGATGGCGTCTGGCTGACGATGGTCGGCTATGGCGGCGGCTATACCCCCAATCCGACCTACCAAGAGGTCTGCACCGGCCAGACCGGCCACAACGAACTGGTCCGCGTGGTCTACGATCCGGCGGTCATCAGCTACGAGGCGCTGCTCAAGGTGTTCTGGGAAAACCACGATCCGACGCAGGGGATGCGCCAGGGCAATGACCGGGGCACGCAGTATCGTTCGGGCATCTACACCACCTCGCCCGCGCAGTTGCAGGCCGCGCGCACCAGCCGTGACGCGTTTCAGCCCCGGCTGACAGCCGCCGGCCTGGGCGCGATCACC
>CAJQNQ010000273.1 GCA_905479725.1 uncultured Paracoccaceae bacterium
GGTGATGTCCGACATGGCGGCCTCGGCCTCGGGCCACAAGCAGACCGACCATCTGCGCATCATAACCCTGTGCGAACACGCGGCGCATTTTGCCTTTGACGTGCTCAGCCCCGGCGGCACTTTCGTCGCCAAGGTGCTGGCGGGCGGCGCCGAAGGTGAGTTGATGCACCTGCTCAAACAGCGGTTCACCAAGGTCCACAACGTCAAGCCGTCGGCCAGCCGGTCGGACAGTTCGGAAAAATTCGTCGTGGCGATGGGCTACCGGGGCAATCTCGAACCCCGGACCCCGGATGACGCGCCCCTCTGACCCCTTCATCTGTCCCCAAATATCCCGGGGTGAGCCGCAACGCGGCGAGGGGCAGCGCCCCTGCGCGGAACGCGCCGGATCACGGGGGGTCGATGCCCCCGCGATCCGGCCCGACAGGGCCGGGGCGTGGCGCCGCCAACTGGACAAAACCGCCCGGGTGTGAAAAAGCGGCGGCAACAGGAGTTTGCGCATGACCACCACCCGTTTCGCCCCGTCGCCCACCGGCTATCTGCATATCGGCAACCTGCGCACCGCGCTGTTCAACTTCCTGATCGCCCGCAAGACCGGCGGGCAGTTCATCCTGCGTCTGGATGACACCGATCAGGAGCGCTCGAAACAGGAATACGTGGACGGCATCAAGGCGGATCTGGAGTGGCTGGGGCTGGAGTGGGACCGGGTCGAGCGCCAGTCCGAACGCCTGGACCGCTATGCCGAGATGGCCGACACGCTGCGCGCGGCCGGGCGGTTTTACGAGTGTTTCGAGACACCCACCGAGCTGGACCTGAAGCGCAAGAAGCAGCTGAACATGGGCAAGCCGCCGGTCTATGACCGCGCGGCGCTGAAGCTCGACGCCGCCGCCCGCGACGCGCTGCGGGCCGAACGCAACGGCTATTGGCGGTTCCAGCTGGACCTGGAGCGGATCGAATGGACCGACGGCATCCTGGGCGAAGTGTCGATCGATGCCGCATCGGTCAGCGATCCGGTGCTGATCCGCGCGGACGGGCAGGTGCTTTACACCTTCGCCTCGTCGGTCGATGACATGGAGATGGGGGTCACGTATATCGTGCGCGGGGGCGACCATGTCACCAACACCGCGACGCAGATCCAGATCATCCGCGCCATGGGCGGCACGCCGCCCGACTTCGCGCATCACTCGTTGCTGACCGGCCCGCAGGGCGAGGCCCTGTCGAAACGCCTGGGCACCCTGAGCCTGCGCGATCTGCGCGCGCAGGGGGTTGAACGCATGGCGCTCTTGTCGCTGCTGGCGCGGCTTGGCTCGTCCCAGCCGGTCGAGTTGCGCGCCGATCTCGACGAGATCGCCGAGGGGTTCGACCTGTCGCAATTCGGCGCCGCACCCACCAAGTTCGACGCCGAGGACCTGTGGCCGTTGACCCGCGCGCATGTGCAGGGCCTGCCGTTCGACGCCGTGGCCGACCGGCTGGCGGCGCTGGGCGTGCCGGCGGATATCGCGCCCGCCTTTTGGGACGTGGCGCGCGCCAACATCACGCGCCTGGACGATATCGGCGGCTGGTGGAGCCTGTGCCGCGACGGCGCCGCGCCGCTGGTCGATCCCGAGGACGCCGACTTCGTGGCCCAGGCCCTGACCTTGCTGACGCCGCCGCCCTATGGTCCGTCCAGCTGGTCGGACTGGACCGGCGCGGTCAAGGCGGCGACAGGCCGCAAGGGCAAAGGGCTGTTCATGCCGCTGCGCAAGGCCGTGACCGGCCGCGCCGATGGCCCGGACATGGCGGCGTTGATGCCCTTGTTGCAGCGCGTGCCGGCCAGGGGGTAAGCGCCCGCTGGGGGCGGTGCTATGCGATCCGCCGAAAGACCGATTCGGCGCCGGAATTGTCGAAATACGGCACGCTGTCGATGCGCCCGGTTTTCAGGACGGCCTCGGCCTCGGCCAGCACCACTTCGGTAACGAAGGGCAGGTCCAGCCCGCGCGCCTCGGTCAGGGCAATCCAGTGCAGATGGCTCAATTCGTCCGTCGCCCTGGAAAAATCGTCGGGGTCGGTGGCCAGATCCTCGGCCCGGGCCAGAAAGAACCGCGCATCGAAGCGCCGCGTGCGCCCCGGCGGGGTGACGGCGCGGAAGATGAAGCGCAACCGGTCCCCGACCGGACGCAATCCGGCCCGCGCGAACGCCGCCCAGTCGTCGGGCAGGGGGCCCTGCCACGCGCCCGGCGTGCCCAGGATCTGCCCGGCTTCCTCCCACAACTCGCGGATCGCGGCAGCGACCATGGCCGATGGCCCGGGGCAACTGGCCGTCACCGGGCGCGCGCAAAGCCGCCGGGCCTGCGCCTCGGGCACCGGGGGTGCCAGTTCGATGCGCGCGTCGTCCGGGTCCACCGCGCCGCCCGGAAATACGTATTTCGACGGCATGAAGGCCGCCGCCGCGCCGCGCATCCCCATCAGAACCTGCGGATCGCCGCTGTCCGCGCCGCGCACCAGAACGATGGTGGCCGCGTCGCGGATCGGACGGTCCACGCCGGCATCATCGGGATCGCGGCTCACGCCGGGCCCCCGAAACCATGCATCCGGCGCGACCATTGCAGCGCGACCAGCGCCCCCTTGAACCGGGGCAACAGATACAGGGCCATGGTCAGCGCCACGCTCCAGCCCAGCGCGATGGTAACCAGAGGCGACGGCTGCCAGGTCATGAAGACCACCAGATACATTGCCATGATCGTCTTGCCGACCACCAGGATCGTCAGATAGGCCGGCCCGTCATCGGCGCGGTGATGATGCAGCGCCTCGCCGCAATCGGGGCATTCATCGGCCACTTTCAGATAGCCGCGCATCATCGCCCCGGTGCCGCAATTCGGGCAGCGCCGTGCCCACCCCCGGCGCAGGGCCGGGCGCACGGGGCGATCGTCGACAAGGGGCAGCGCGGTGGTTTCAATGACGCTCATGTCAGGCATCCGTGTCTTGAATGACAAATGGAGCGGTGCCCTTTTTCGGCCCGCGCGGTGAGTGGCTGCGCCATTCCTACCATGCGCGTTTGGGCGAAGTCAGGCTTTTTTCAGTTTCTGCGACGGAATGCCCGCGCTGGCCCGTATCACAGACATCAACCGGCTGACGGATGTTCCGAACGCCATCGAAAACGGAGAAACTGATGAAAACCAAGACCCTGACCGCAGTTGCCCTGATTGCAGCCCTGGTGCCCGCGCTGTCCTATGCCCAGCAGGGCCAGGGGACGCGCCCGCAACCGCCACAGATCGATTTCGCAGCCGCCGACATCGATGGCTCGGGCGGGATTTCGCAACAGGAATGGACCAGCTATGTCACCGCGCAGATGGAGGCGCGCCGCGCCGAGATGATGGGCGAACGTGCCGACGCGCTGATCGGCGCCAGTGACGCGGATGCCAACGGGGCGTTGACCCGTGATGAGTTGATCGCCGGCATGACCGCGCTTCGGGACCAGCGCCGGGCCGAGCACGCCGACCGCCAGGAGACACGCGGCGACGAGCGAGGCGAGGGCCGCCGGGGGCATGGACGGGGCTACGACCGGGATGACGGCGAGCGCGGCGGGCGGTATGAACGCATGGGCCGTCGCGGCGGCGATCGCGGGATGGATCCGGCAGCGCGCGCGATCTCTGCCTTCGAGCGGGTCGATGACAACAGCGATGGTCAGATCGACGCCGCCGAGCTGACCGACATGCAAGAGCATGTGCAGCGCCGGATGGAGCGCCGCATGGGCCGCGACAGCAACTGATCTTGCAACATGAGGGTCCGGGCGCTACCCAGTCGGGGGGTGCCCGGGCCCCCTAGCCACTCCGTGATGCCGCACCATGCCAAGGGATAGCTCGTATCAGATGACAGAGCCCGAGGGTCAGAGCGATGACGCGTTGCTGGCGCGCTATGCCCGGGGTGATGCGGCGGCGGCCCGAGAACTGCTGGACAGGCTGGCGCCGCGGGTGCTGCGTCTGGCGCGTCGGTTGCTGCAAGACCAGGCCGAGGCCGAGGACGTGACGCAGGACGCCATGCTGCGCCTGTGGCGGATCGCGCCCGACTGGCAGGCTGGGGGCGCCAAACCCGCGACCTGGCTGCACCGGGTGACGGTCAATCTGGCGACTGACCGGTTGCGCCGGCGCCGCGGCGTGGCGCTGGACGCCATCGAGGAGCCGGGCGACCCGGCGCCCGCGGTGGTGGAAGCGATGATCGATGGCGACCGCAGGCGCGCGCTGGACGATGCGCTGGCGCTGCTGCCCGATCGACAGCGCGTGGCCGTGGTGTTGCGCCATCTGGAAGGCATGACCAACCCCGAAATCGCCGCGACGATGGGGATTGGCGTTGAGGCCGTCGAAAGCCTGACGGCGCGTGGAAAACGGCGTTTGGCCCAGCTTCTGGTGGGGCGGCGCGATGAATTGGGGTTTGAACGATGAACCAGGACGCAAACAACCGAAGCCCTGACTTTCTGGACGACGCCGCGCTGGATGCCTTGTTCGCGCAGGCCTGCGACGACGCGCCCGCGCCTTTGCCGGACGCGCTTCAGGCGCGGCTGATGGGCGATGCCATTGCCGCACAGCCGCGGCGCGTCCGACAAGACGGGATAGCGGCGCGGTTCGCCGGCTGGATCGCCGAATTCGGCGGCGTGCCGGGATTGGCCGGCGTCGCGGCGGCAGGCCTGGCCGGCGTCTGGATCGGCTTTTCGGGCCCCGGATTGACCGGCGATCTGGTGACCGAGTTCTGGCAGGGAGCGGCAACGGTCAGCCCGACTGTCTCTGGTTGGGTCGAAGACGGCCCCCTGGTGGTTGCGGGCAGCGACCTGCTGACCCTGATGAATGATGAGGCAGAGCGATGACTGATCCCCTGGGTGCCACACCTTCGCAACGAAAGCGCCGAATCCTGCGGGTGGTGCTGGTTTTGTCGCTGATGATAAACCTGTTGCTGATTGGCGTCATGGCGGGGGGGATCCTGCGTTCGGGCCAGTTTCACCCCGGGCCGCCGCAATCCGACTTCCGCAGCCTTTGGCGCGCGTTGCCCGACGATGTGCGCGACACCCTGCGCAGCCAGGCGCGCAGAGACGGGCGCCCCGGGGCCGAGGGGCCGCGCCTGAGCCATGCCGAACGGCGCGCCCGCAGCAGGGCGATCGACGCACAGATTCTGGAGATGCTGCGCGCCGATGAGTTCGATGTCGCTGGTTTTGCCGCTCTGCTGGGGGGCGAAAGAGAGCGCATCGCGGCACGGCTGGACGCCGCGCAGCAGGCCTTCGCGCAAGGCGTCGGTGGTATGGACCGCGCGCAGCGGCTGCAAATGGCCACGCGGCTGGAAGAACTGTGGCGCGACCGGATGCCCCGGCGCTAACGCTTCATGCGTCGCAAGCGCGCGGGGCGGCTGCGCGCCGAAGTGGTTGCGATCAGACGCCGCCCCGGGCCAGAGCCCTTCGGCCTGTGTTCGCCCGTTTTTGGCGCAGGGCCTCGTTCGCTGTCAGAGCGCGGGAGAATTTGGCCGGCGCGTGTCGTGCCCGTCACGCCGCGCTGGCGATGGTGACCTGGTTGCGCCCGTCGGACTTGGCCGCCAGCAAGGCGGCATCGGCGCGGGCCAGAATCTGCCGGGTTTCGGCGCTGGTGTCGCGCGGGCCATCCGTCAGGCAAGGGCCGAGCGCCAGACCGACGGACATCGTCACCGAAACTTCGAGCGACAGTTCGTCCAACCGGACCGGGTGCCCGGCAACGGAGCGGCACAGGCGTTCGGCGACCTGCCGCGCCGCGCCCATCGTCGTTTCGGGCAGCACCACCAGAAATTCTTCGCCACCGATACGGGCGACCATGTCCTTGGGATGCAAGGACGAACGGAGCCGCGCGGCGACTGTTTCCAGAACGGCGTCCCCCGCGGCGTGCCCATGAACGTCATTGACGGTCTTGAAGCGGTCCAGATCCAGCAGCATCACCGCGAAGCGCCGCCCTGAGCGGGCGGAACTGGCGGCAACCCGGTCCAGGTGGGACATCCCGTAGCGCCGGTTGTAAAGCCCGGTCAGGGGGTCTGTCACTGCCAGCTTCAGCCCATGGTGGACCGCCCGCCGGAGTTGATCGGCGCGGCGTTTCCGCTGAATGTGCAGGGAAATGCGCAGCGCGGTTTCCTGCCCCTCAAGCGGGCAGGGCAGCAGATCGGTAGCGCCCATGTCCAGGGCGAGCGCGGCTGCATTTGGTTCAACCTCGGGCAGGACCAGGGCCAGCGCGGAATGCCGGCTTTGCTTGCGCGAGCGCAGATCGGCCACCAGCCGCAGCCCGGATCCGTAGGCGCCAAGATCCGCGTCGATCAGGTAAATATCCTGTTCCGACGCATCTGCCTGGTCAGACAGCGCCTCGGTGGGTGACAGGATTGTGATCCGGTCAAGCAGATGCGGCGACAGGCTTTGACGCCAGCCGATCGCGGTTTGCGGTTTCGCTGCGATCAGCCCGATGCGCCCGGGCAACGTAAAGACCGTTTCGCGCTCCGCCAGTTCCATTTCGGCCCATGTTTCCGATCGCATGCGCAACTCGGACTCCAGTTCATGGGTGCGCAGGAGGCTTCGGATCCGCGCCAGCAAGATGACCTCATTCAAGGGTTTGACAAGAAACTCATCGGCCCCGGCCTGCAGGGCCAGAAGGCGCTTTTCGCGGTCGGCCGAGGCCGTGATGATGACGATCGGGATATGCTGCGTCAACGGATCGGCGCGCAGTCGCCTGCACACTTCAATACCGGAAATATCGGGGAGCATCAGGTCGAGCAAGATCAGTTTGGGCTGCTCATCGCGCGCCATCTTCAACGCCGAAGTCCCGTCCGAGGCCTGAATCGTCTCATGACAGGCGGCGTTCAGTTTCACCTTCAGTATGATCCGGTTCGTTGCCAGATCGTCGACGATAAGAATCCTGCGCGACATAGATTATCACCTCATACTCGCCATCCGGTGCGCTACACCCTCGCGCCTAGATCGGCCCTACCGCTGATGTTTACAACTCATTGGTTAACGAAACCTTTCCGACGATTGACACTTGCCCCAAGCTTGGTGTTCAGGTGTGTTCCAGGCCGAATCCGCCAGAGGAAGATGACACTGTGGCCATGACACGCATCGCGGCAGAAGCCTTTGCCGCCCGGATTCTTGCCTGGCTGACCGAGGACCACGCGCGGATAGCGGGATTTCTGGGCTGGAGCGGCGACTCTGCGGCAAGTCTGAGCTCCCGCATCCAGGACCCGGCCTTGCTTCTGGCCGCAATTGACTACCTGCTTCTGGACGAGGCGATGCTGCTCGACGCCTGCGCGGACCTGTCCTGCCCACCGGAAACACCCTTGAATGCTCGCGCGGCGCTACCTGGCGGCAATGATCCGCATTGGACGTGAAAGATGAAACATATCAAAGCCTTGCTTTTCGACAAGGACGGCACACTTTTTGATTTCCAGGCGACCTGGGGCGCCTGGGCCGAGAGCATGATTGCCGAGCTTGCGGACGCGGATGAGGCCCTGCAATCCGCGATGGCGGATGCCCTGGAATTCGATCGTTCAACCCATCTTTTCCTCCCAAGCTCTCCGGTCATTGCTGGCACCGGCAGTGAGGTGTCGGCCCTGATCGCCCCGTTGCTGTCTGGGACCGACATCGCGCAGTTGGAGGCAAGGATCGCCGATGCCGCAAGCCGGGCTCCCCTGGTCTCGCCGGTCCCCCTCAGGCCGTTGCTGTCGCGGCTGCGGCGTGCCGGCTACCGGCTTGGTGTAGCGACAAATGATTACGAAAGCGTTGCGCGCGATCACATCCGAACGGTGGGCGATCTGTTCGATTTCGTCGCCGGGTTTGATTCCGGCTTCGGCGGCAAACCCGAGCCAGGCATGCTGCTGGCCTTCGCAAACGCTTGCGCCATGCCGCCGTCACAGGTGCTGATGATCGGTGATTCGACCCATGATCTGATTGCCGGCAAGGCGGCCGGGATGTCGACACTCGCGGTCTTGACGGGCGTTGCCTCGGCGCCCGACCTGATGGCCTACGCAGATGAAATTCTGCCCGATATCGGGCACTTGCCGGATTTGCTGGGCGTTACTTGAGGCCGTTCGCCTTTCTTTAAGATCTTTGTTTCAAGCTGAGGCGAAGCGAGAAGAGTGGCGACGATGCATGGTCTGGTAAACAAGTCGATCCAATCCTTCATAACCGACTCCTTTGGAGCGCCCGCCTGGGACGCGGTGATGCGACGGTCCGGGTTCAGCGGATCAATTGGTCCGGATGGTTTTGAGGCGATGCAAATCTATGAGGATCAGGTGACCTTCGCGGTGATTGATGCCGCCGTCGACTTGCTTCGGCGCCCGCGTGAAAGCTTGCTCGAGGATCTGGGCACCTTCCTGATATCGAATGAGAAACTGGAGCCGCTCAGGCGCCTTCTCAGATTTGGCGGTGTGAGCTTTACCGATTTTCTGTATTCGCTCGACGATTTGCAGGGGCGCAGCGCGCTGGCAGTCCCCGAGCTGGCGCTGCCTGAACTGACCGTCGAAGAAACGGGAAGCAACACATTCGTGCTGAATTGTCGGCACGGTGCGCAGGGGTTTGGGCACGTGCTCGTTGGAATCCTGCGGGCTCTTGCGGATGACTATGGTGCGCTTGCCGTGCTTGAATACTCTTCGGATCAGCAGAACGCGCTTCATGAACAAATATATATCGAAGTGCACGATCCCGCATTTCATGCCGGTCGACAATTCGACCTGGCGGTCGAGGTCCAATGATGGATGGCGACCCTCGTCCGCAAGGCATACATCTGAGCTGGCAGGCCCTTGGGCAGGTCATGCCCATGTTCTTGTTGCTGGATGCCGCCGGTCGGGTGATCGGCGCCGGACCCACATTGCGAAAGCTGGTTCGGCAGCCACTGATCGGAGCGGATTTTGAGCGGATATTTCGGCTTCGAAGACCAAGGGAGGTGGAAAACATTCGGGATCTGATCTTCGCCCAGCGGCTGGGGATCAGCCTGCTTGCCGCTCCGTTTACGGCCTTCAAGGGTATTGCGGTTCCGTTCCTGATCGAGGATGGGGTGCTTGTGAACCTGTCATTCGGCTATGCGGTGCGAGAGGCGGTTCGGGACCATGGCCTGTCGGATACGGATTTTGCGGCGACGGATCTGGCTATCGAGCTGCTCTATCTCGCCGAGGCAAAAACCGCCGTGATGAGCGAGGTGACCAAAATGGCCGCTCGCCTGCAAGGTGCCAAGGCGAAGGCCGAAGAGGAAGCGATGACGGACGCACTGACCGGTCTGGGCAACCGGCGCGCCATGGAACTGGCGCTGGACGGGATGCTCGCCGATCAGCGTGACTTTGCGCTCATTCATCTTGATCTCGACTATTTCAAGCAGGTCAATGACACGTTGGGCCATGCCGCCGGGGACCATGTACTGACACAGGTTGCGCGCGTTCTGCGCGAAAACGTGCGTGGCGGCGATCAGGTGTCGCGTGTCGGCGGGGATGAGTTCGTGATACTGCTGCCTGGGGTTGGACAAGGTGCGCCGGTCGAACGGATCGGCCGCCAGATCCTGACGTCGATGCAAAAGCCGATCCTGTTCGGGGGGCAGGAATGTAAGGTAGCGGTGTCCATGGGTGCGGTTCTGGGGCCATCATCGCTCTATGCCGGCCACCAGGCTGAGGGCTTGATGGCCGCAGCAGACCGAGCGCTCTATGCGTCGAAACGTCGGGGGAGAGAGCGGCTCACTCTGATCGGGCCGAACGGAACCGAAACCGAGATCCTCGCCGGGCAGACACGATGCGATGCAGGAAACGGCGTTGCCAGCCGGTCACTCGGAGCGTGAAATACCGTCAGATATCAAGCCAGATGGTCATGGGGCCGTCGTTGGTCAGGTTGACCTGCATTTCCGCGCCAAAGCGGCCGCGTTGAACCGGGACGCCGGCCGCAGCCAGGTGCTCGGCGACCAGCTCAAAGAGAGCCTTGCCAAGCTCTGGCGGCGCTGCCGCGGAAAACCCAGGGCGGTTGCCGCGGCTGGTGTCGGCTGCCAGCGTGAATTGGCTGACAACCAGCGCCTCGCCGGCGATATCCTGCAAGCTGCGATTGGTCTTGCCCTGATCATCGCGAAAGATGCGCAGTTTCAGGATCTTGTCGGCCAGCGCCCGCCCCGAGGCAGGATCGTCGCCCTGCATGGCGCAAAGCAAGATCAACAGCCCCGGCCCGGTTTGCCCGAGAACCGCCCCATCAACCGAGACAGAAGCCGCGGTCACGCGTTGCAACACGGCCCTCATTTCCCGGCGATTTGCGAGAGGTAGAGATAGGCCCCGGCCGCAATCGCAACCACCAGCACCGCCCCGGCAATCTTCCAGGCCGACCAGGGCCGTTCGCCCTGAACCTTGCCGGTCTGACCGTTGACCACGAAGCGATAGGTCTTACCCTGATACATGTAAGCGGCCATCCAGATCGGCAGCAAGAGGTGCTTGAAACGCTCATTCTCGTGCTCTGTATCAACCGACGATATCCGCTGCTCGTCGCCGCCGATATCGCGACGCACATCCTGCTTGATAACATCGTCCATCCGCTCGATCGCCAGGACGTGCCCCTCGGGCAATTGCACGGTGTAGCCTTCGGCCCGGAACCCGGAAAGAAATTGCGGGTCATAGGGCGCCAGTTCCCCCAGCATCCACGGCTCCAGCGCGCGGACATATCTGCGGGGAAGCGATTGCGCGGCCATGATGAGCATATCCGAGAATTTTCGGGAAACGCGGCCTGAGACCGGTGTCCAGCGGATCTTGCGCACCTGTTCCGTGGTCCGCTTGCCGTTGCGCGTAACGCTGCGGCTTTCGTAATAGGCATCGCCCCGCTGACCGCTATAGCGGGACCGCGTGTCGGAATTGAAGGACCAATACGGCACATACAGTCCGTCCAGACGCGATCCGTCCGACCGCGCATATTGTTTCAATTTGGACGGCGCAAACCACAGCCGGCCCAGCCATTTGCGCATCGCGTCATGGGCCTCGCGCTCGTCCAGATTGAACGGCAAAACGGCGGCGGGCTTGATCTGCCGCTGTGTTCCCGTGTCAGTCACCACCGGCGATCCGCAAAACGGGCATTGCGCGGCGTGCTGCGCGGGATCGAATTGCACCTGCGCGCCGCAATTGTCGCAACTCAGAACGCGGGTTTCCTCGATCGCGTCTGGCGGCAGGTGGTTGGCCAAAGCGTCGCGCAGATCCAGCGTCTCCAGAGCGGCGTCGCGCGCTTCCTCGGAATGCGGAATGTCCTGCTCATACCCACAATATTGGCAGGTCAGCCTGCGTTGGCCGGGCGTGAACCGCAATTGCGCGCCGCATTGCGCACAGGGAAACCGATAGGCATCGATGGGCGCCCCCGCGCCGCTGTCGGTGTCGCTCATGGGTCAGCCCGCGGGCGGTGGCGGCGGCGGCGGCATGGAGGCAAAAAGCCCGGCCAATCCGCTGACTTCACGAGCCTTTTTCCAGCCATCCTGTCCCGCAGTCCAGACCAGCGTGTCGCGGCCAAAATCGCCCCGAGCCATCATCTGGCGCAGCTGATCTTCGCCAAAGGGGCCGGTGGTCTGGCCGTTTGCAGCGACATGCCAGACCGTCGCTGCCGGCGGCGGAGGGGGCGGTGGGGCGGCGGCGGGTTGCGGGGCCTGTTGCGCATTGCCAGACATTGCGTTGGCCATGGTCTGGGCCATGCCCATGCCCATCCCCATCCCCATGCCGGCGCCCATCGCGTTGTCGCCGCCCGATGAAGCGGCGGTCTGCATGGCCTGCGCCGCAGAAAACTGGGTATACTTGTTCAGGTCGCCGACAATCCCCATCGATGATCGCTGATCGAGAACCTTCTCCACGTCCGGCGGAAGCGAGATGTTCTCGATGTAAAGCTCGGGCATCGACAAGCCGTAATCGGCCAGTGTGGGGTCGATCGCCTCGCCAATGATGCGCGAAAGATCGCCCGTGTTCGCGGCCATGTCCAGCGCCGGAATGCCGCTGGACGCCAGGGTCTGGCTGACCTTCTGCACGACGATGTTGCGGATCTGACCCGAGATTTCATCCTCGGTGAATTCTCCGTCGGTGCCGACGATTTCAGTCATGAAGGTGGCCGGATCGGTCACCTTGATGGTGTAGCTGCCGAATGCGCGCAGCCGTAGCGCGCCAAATTCCGGGTCGCGCAGCATGATCGGGTTCTGCGTGCCCCATTTCAACCCCGGAAAGCGGCGTGTATTGACGAAATAGATTTCCGACTTGAAGGGGCTGTTGAAACCGTGATCCCAATTCTGCAACGCCGTCATCAGCGGCATGTTGTTGGTTTCCAGCTCGTAAAGCCCCGGCCCGAAGATGTCGGCCATCTGCCCTTCATGGATGAACACGGCGGCCTGACCCTCGCGGACCGTCAGCTTGGCGCCCATCATGATCGTATTTCCGTATCGTTCAAACCGGTAGACCAGCGTATCGCGGCTGTCATCCAGCCATTCGATCACGTCAATGAACTGACCCTTGAGAAAACTGAAAACCATGGAACGCTCCTGCGGAAATTCGGTGGCAAATTAGGGTTGAATGTGGGGTCAACTGTCGCCCGCTGCAAGCTCCGAGGCAATTGAAAAGATCAGCGGACGGGCGCGCACGGCGGTCATGCCGGGCCTCAGGCGGGGATCATAATGCATCCGAAGCAGCAACAGGTCCTGATCGGTGATGAGCGCGAATTCCTGGTCGTCATTGAAAATCGACGGGCGCGCGCCGTCGCTGTCGGCGGCCAGCCCCAGCCCCTGCGCCAACTCCTCGTTATAACAGGCGAGGCGGGTCAGGTCCGGATGCTCGGCGCGGATTACGGCGACCGCCACGGTGTAGACGGCGCTGGTTCCGCGCGAAAACGCCATGGCCATACAGAAGGTTTCGCGCGGCATGTCGGTAATCATTCTGACCGCGACATCGTCAATCCCCGGCACCAACGCGCGCAGGCGCGGTCCGGCGTTACGCCGCTCGGATTCGGATAGCACCAGGACGTAGAAATTGCCCTGGTCGGAGCCAAGCGGCGCCAACTGGATCGGGTGGCCGGACGCGGCGGCCAAGCGCGACACCAGTTGCGATATCTGCCGATAATCCTGCAACCGCTGGGCCCGGCCGACCGTGCTGCCGAACTCCACGGCATAGGTGACAGGGGCTTCCCAGCGGCGCAGCACGCTGTTGGCGCTGCCGCCAAAGCCCGTGGGGCCGCGTGCATGTTCTTCGCGAAGGGCAACGTCCATATAGATGTCCGCAAGGCGGATGGTGCTCGGCGCGCCTTCGCTGGCGCCATTGTCGGTTCGCATCAGGCCGCTCGCCACCCGATCGCGCTCGATCCGTGCGTAATAGCTTTCCAGTTCGGCGGATAACGGATCGACCGGTAGAATCTCGACCGGCCTGGCCCTGGCGATGGGCATAGCCGTTCCGATCTGGCCCGGCGTCAGCGTTGCGCAGCCGGCCAGAAATACGCCCAGAGCGAGGGCCAGCACGGCCGTCGCCCTGGGTCGAAGGAGTGGCTCAGGACGCCGGTGTGTCTGCACGGGCCTTCGCCGCCGCCAGAGAATCGCGCAGCTCCGCTTCCATCTTGCGCAGTTCTTCCTCGGCCTCGGCGCGTTTGGCCTTGCCGGCATCGGCAATCTGCAAGCTGTCCTGAATGGTGGCAATCAACTGATCGTTGGCATACTTGACGGCTTCGATGTCGAAAACACCGCGCTCCATCTGTTCACGCACTTCGCGGTTGGTCTCGCGCAGGTTGTCGGCATTGCGGTTGAGCAATTCGTTGGTCAGATCATTGGCCTGACGGATCGCCTGAGCGGCTTCCTTGCTGCGCTGGATGGTCAGCGATTGCGCCAGCTGGGTTTCCCACAGCGGAACGGTGTTGACCAGCGTGGAATTTATCTTCGTAACCAGTGACTTGTCGTTTTCCTGAACCAGGCGGATGGACGGCAGCGACTGCATCGTCACCTGCCGCGTCAGCTTCAGGTCATGAACCCGGCGTTCCAGATCATCGCGCGCGGCGCGCAGATCGCGCAATTCCTGAGCCTTGATAATTGTGTCGTTTTCCGACGCGGCCTGCGCCTCGGCTTCCTTGGCGGGAATCGTTTCGCTGTCGAGCTCCTTCAGCTTTTCTTCACCTGCCGTGATGTAGAGTGCCAGCTCGTTGTAAAAATCGAGGGTCTTTTCATACAGCACATCCAGTGACTTGATGTCTTTCAACAGCACTGTTTCATGGCTGAGCAGGTTTTCGGTGATCTTGTCGATCTGGCCCTGCACCGTTTCGTAGCGGGCCATGAAATTGGCCAGAGGCGCGGCCTTGCCGGTCAGTCGTTCCCACCAGCTGCGTTCGCGGCGGGTGTCCAGTTCGCTGACCGAAAACCCGCGGATCGTGGTGACGATCTGGCGCAGGCTGTCGCCTGCCGGGCCCACGTCCTTGTTGCGCACATCCGCCAGCATCTGCTGGCTGATCGTTTGCAGTTCCAGTTGCGCCCGCGATCCGAAGCCGATGATCGACCCGGTGGATTCCATATCGATCTCGTTCATCCGGGTCTGGATCGCGGCTGAGGTCGGCGCGTCCGCCTTGTCCAGCGGCATTACTTCGGCCACTGGATCGGGCAGGCGCAATTGGGCGGCTTCCTCGATCGCTGTGGTCAGCTTTTCGGCCTGTTGGCGGGTCTGTTCGGACATTGGGGTTCCTTTCACGGGCAGGTCGAATACAGGGAAAGTGAAGTCGAAGATACGGTTGAAGTCGAAGAGTCAGTGAATTTGCGTCTACGGATCGGCGGGGCGAAGGCCTTCGCGCTCCAGCCTTTCACGCAGCACATCCATCTCGATATCCAGCTTCTGGCGGTCGCTGTCGATCAGGGTTTCGGTGCGCAGCATGAAATTTTCTTCAAGATCATCAAGGAGTTCGATGTAGTCGGTGCGGGCCTTGTCGTCACGGGTCCGGGCATAGAGATCGGCGAACTGCACCGTCGCATCGCGGGCCCCGCGCAGATAAACGCCCAGATACCGGCGCGCGGCGCTCAATTGCGCGGGGTCGTTTTCGACGGCGCGCAGCAGGGCGCGCGCGCGGGTCTGAAAGTCGCCCAGCCGGCGTTCAACCTGTCGGTCCTTGGCGCGCTTGATGGCGTCGGACATCGCCGTCAGAAGATCCTCGGCCCCGTCGACCGCCTTGGCCACGCGGTCCGACTGAAATTCGTCGATGCCTTCCATGCCCTTGTTGGTCAGCGGGTCCGGGCCGAAGGACGCCAGGTGCAGCCCCGCGCCCAACGCGCCGAATATCACGGCGCTGACCACACCGCCGTCACCGGTAAACCCGGCTATGGCCAGCGCGGAACCCATGATCGCCGCGCCGAAAATCTTGCGCGGAATGGCCGGGCGGCGGGCGATGCGCCGCTGTTCATAGGCGTCCTGGGCGACAACCCCTTCGCGCGTCAGCCAGGCCGACAGCAAGAGCAATGCAAAGATGCCCAGTTCGATCGCCAGTCCGGCGGAGTCGCGAAAGAAGGCCGTCACCGCCCAAAAGAAGGGAACTATGAACAGAATGTTGACCCGCGCTCCAACGGGATTGACCCGCGTGACGGGAGCTTGGTTGACGGGACGCTGGCCCGCGCCGTCTCGCGTCACCGAGCGCGGGCGCTTGTCCTGGGCGCCATCGGGGCTGTATCGACCGCCAAATCGCCTGGCCATGCGTTATCCCCCCACGATCCGGACATAAAAGATCAGCGCCAGCAACAATGCGTAGGCCGTGTTCTGCAACCCGCGAGACGTCACCCTTTACCCCCTGTGCCGCGCCGGGGCGGCCTGTCCTGGTCGTATTGTATCCCTGACAGGGACGTATTTTGCATGACTATAAGACAGTTTCCCGTCGAATGAAAAGCGCAGACGCGGGGCATACGTTGGCGCTATCAGCGATTTCGGCTGGGTTTGCGCGGCGTCGTGGCGGCCGCCCCAGCCGATTTGCTGCCCCACGAGCGGGGTTTCGCGCCGCCGGGGGCGGATGTCTTTGCGCCGCCATGGGATTTGCTGCCCCAGGATTTGCGTCCGGCGGGCGCGCCATCGGCGGGTTCGGGCTTGCGGCCGGGTTTGGTGTCCGGCTTGTCGGTGATCTTGGTCGGCCCCTTGCGCCGGGCGGGCGCGGTCGGCGCCAGCGGGGCACCGCGCCCCTCGGCGACCTCGTCGGCGCCAAGTCCCAGCTGGTCGCGCAGTGTGCGCGGGCGCAATTCCTCGATCATGCCGGACCCCAGATTGCCCAGTTGGAACGGGCCATAGGCGATGCGGATCAACCGGTTCACCGACAGCCCCACGGCTTCCATCGCGCGCCGGATTTCCCGGTTGCGCCCTTCGCGGATGCCCACCGTCAGCCAGGCATTGGCGCCCTGTTGCTTGTCGATGCTGACCAGCATCGGCTGGAACCTTTCGCCGTCCAGGGTGATTCCCTGTTTGAGCGGGGCCAGCGTTTCTTCGGTCGGGCGTCCATTGACGCGCACGCGGTATTTGCGCAGCCAGCCGGTCGAGGGCAGTTCCAGCCGCCGTTTCAGCCCGCCGTCATTGGTCAGCAACAACAGGCCTTCGGAGTTCAGGTCCAGCCGGCCGACCGACACCACACGCGGCATGTCGGGCGGCAGCGCGTCGAACACTGTCTGGCGGCCCTTTTCGTCGCGCTCGGATGTCACCAGCCCCAGAGGCTTGTTGTAGATCCACATGCGGATCGGCTCGGGCTTGCCGATCGGCGCGCCATCGACGGTGATCTTGTCGCGCGGGCCGATGTTCAGGGCGGGGCTGTCGATCCGCACGCCGTTCACCGCCACGCGTCCCTCGGCAATCATTCCCTCGGCCACCCGGCGCGAGGCCACGCCGGCGCGGGCCAGGACCTTGGCTATCCGGTCGCCGGTTTTCACCGGTTCCGGGCCGTCACCGGTGGCGGTTTTGCGGGGCGTCTTGGGCATATCGCACCTGATCCTGGCAGAAGGGCGGGCTTGCGTGTCTGGTTTGACACGGGCATCAAGGCCCCATGAACCCCTTTGACAGCCCCATGTCAATCGCACTGGAAGAGGCGCGCGCCGCGGCCCTGCGAGGCGAGGTGCCGGTCGGCGCGGCGGTTGTCGACGCATCAGGGATGATCGTCGCGCGGGCCGGGAACCGCACACGCGAATTGTCGGATCCGACGGCGCATGCCGAACTGCTGGCGTTGCGCGCAGCCTGTGCGGGCGCCGGGTCGGAACGTTTGCCGGGGCACAGTCTTTTCGTCACGCTTGAACCCTGCCCGATGTGCGCCGCGGCGCTTGCATCGGCCAGAATTGCGCGCCTTTACTATGGCGCATCAGACCCGAAATCGGGCGGGATCGCGCAGGGCCCGCGGATTTTCACGCATCCGCAATGCCATCACGTCCCCGAAGTCTATGACGGGATTGCAGAAATCGAAGCGGCGACACTGCTGTCCGACTTTTTTCGCGGGCTGCGGCGCGACGATCCGTCCAGCCTGTAGATTAAACAACACCAGATATGCCCTCGTG
>CAJQNQ010000274.1 GCA_905479725.1 uncultured Paracoccaceae bacterium
AACTCGATCAACAGCTGCTCGCGCCGTCCCGCCGCGCGGATATCCCGCCCCTGAACCCCGTGATACCCGGCCACCCCGGCGCGCGCCAGCAGCGTCGGCGCGATGTCGATGCTGGAGCACAGCGCGTCATCGGTATCCCCGCCGGCCAGCGCCGGGTCCCGCCAGATGAACGGCACGCGGTAGGTGGAATGGTGCACATAGGGGCCCTTGAGCAACATGGAAAACGCGCCCATGAAGTCCCCGTGATCGGAATTGAAGATCACCACCGTGTTGTCCCACTGCCCGTTTTCCTTCAGCGCCGCCACGATCCGGCCCACCTGATCGTCGATCATGGTCATCATGCCGGCGCTCAGCGCCATGGCCTCTTGCAACTGGCGGCCGGGGGCCATGAAGGCTTCCTGCCGGTCGGTCACCTGCGTGCCGGCGTTGAAGCGGTCGCGCAGGGCGGAAATCACCGGGTTGGGGGTCTGATTGGCCTCGAAGGGCAGATCCAGCGGGAAATCGGTGGGATCATACAGGTCCCAGTATTTGCCCGGGGGGTTGAACGGGTGATGGGGGTCCGGAAAGCTGACATAGGCCAGAAAGGGTCTGTCAGGCGTCTGCCGCGCCAGATACTCGACCGTGCGGGTGCCGATATAGGCAGAGGGATAGAGGTCCTCGGGTAGCGGTGTGCGAAACGCCTGCGGGCAGGTGTAGCCATGCGGCACCTGGTTGGCGCGGTCGCGCAGGGCCTGCCAGTCATCGGGACGCTGCCGTTGCAGCCATTTCAGGTAATGGCCATGCGGCGCGTCGCCGTGTTCGCAGGCGAAGTCCACGCTGTCGAAGCCGTAATAGGGGCGGGGCACGCGAATATCGCCCGTCGCGCGCATGTTCTCCGGTTGCTCGACGCTATAGGACGCGCCGTCGCGCTGGGCCTCGGGCTCGGGCCCGGTTTCGGGGTGCGGGCCCTTGCGCTGCGGGCGGTTGGTCATCGGTTGCAGATGGCTCTTGCCGATCATCGCCGTGTCATAGCCCGCGCGCCGCATTACATCCGCGAAGGTCACCTGCGCATGGGGCAGGTGCAGCCCGTTGTGGCGCAAGCCGTGCACCGATGGATACCGCCCCGTCAGGATCGAGGCGCGGTTGGGCTGGCACACAGGGGTGGCCACGTTGAACCGGGTGAAACGCGTGCCCTGAGCGGCCAGCGCGTCGATATGCGGGGTCCTGACCACCGGGTGCCCGGCGCAGCCCAGCCAGTCGGCGCGCAATTGATCCGTCATGATCAGCACGATGTTGGGCCGGTCGGCCAGCCCTGTCACCGCACCCGCACCGGCATGCGGGCATAGCCGCGAAACCGGGCCAGCGGCATGATTTCCGCGTCGCCATTGGCCGCCAGCCCGGGGAACCGCTGAACCAGCTGGCCCAGCGCAATCCGCCCCTCGATCCGGCTCAGGGTCGCGCCCAGGCAGACATGGATGCCGGTGATGAAGGCGATATGCTTGTTCGGCTTGCGGCGCAGGTCCACGCGATCAGGGTCGGCGAACACATCAGGGTCACGGTTCGCCCCGCCGATGGAGGTGTGAATATAGGTCCCTTTGGGCAGCACCCCGTGGCTGAGTTCGATATCCTCGCCCGCCATGCGGTTGCCGATTTGCAGGGGCGATTCAAAACGCAGGAATTCCTCGACGGCGGTTTCGATGATGTCGGGGTTGTCCAGAAGGTCACGGTGCTGGTCGGGGTTTCGCAACAAGATCCCCACCGAATTGCCGACCAGCGATGTCGTGGTTTCATGCCCGGCGTTCAACAAAAAGATACAGTTCTGGATCAGCTCTTCTTGCGTCAACGCGCGCCCGTCCACCTCACCAAAGATCAGCGAGTCCAGCACTTCGCCCTGCCCAGCGCTTTCGGGATGGGCGCGGCGGTGGTTGATGAGATCGTTCAGGATCTGGGAAAACTCGGTCACGGCGGCGTTGCCGGCCGCCAGCCGTTCCGCCGAAACGACCGGGTCCAGCGCGCCCAGGATGGCCAGCGAAAAGCGGCGCAGATTCGGGCGGAATTCCTCGGGGATGCCCAGCATGAAGCTGATGATCTCGGTCGGCAATTCCTTGGCGAAATCGTCGATCATGTCCAGCTCGCCCAGGTCCTCGATCCGGTCCAGAAGCCGGGCCACGATATCGGCGATCAGCGGTTCGAATTCGGCCAGCTTGCGCGGCGTGAACGCGCCCGAGATCAGCTTGCGCACCACGGTATGATAGGGCGGATCGTTGAAGATCAGCGATGTCGTGTGATGCTCATACAGCGGGCATTGGCCGAATTTCTTGCCGAATTCCTGCGTCTTGTCCGACAGCATCGCGCGGGATTGATAGACCTTCAGGCAGTCGTCATGCCGCGTCAGGTAGACCGAGCCGTCGGCATTGCGGTGCATCGGGCTTTGCGCGCGCAACCGGTGCAGCACCGGGTGCGGGTTTTCGATGAACGCGCGGTTGATGCTGTTCAGGTCGAAATCGTCGATGGTGTCTGGCATGGGGCCCTCCGGCAGCCAGCCTAGCGGCGAGGCGGGGGGCGGGCAAGAACAGTTGGCGCGGCCACCCGCCAGGGATCACAGATCCAGCGTCAGGTGGCCGTCCGCGTGCAGGGCGCGGGACTGGCAGGTGATGATCTGGGTTTCGCGCTGGGCGTCGGACAGCACGAAATCCCGGTGCTCGACCGCGCCGTCGATCAGCCCGCATTTGCACACGCCGCAGATCCCGTCCGAGCATTTCACGTCCACAGGCACGCCATTGTCCAGCAACACGTCCGACAGGGTTTGATCCGCGCTGACCTGAAGTTCCTTGCCAGACTTGGCCAATGTCACGGTGAACGGATGGTTCACGTAATCGGGCTGTTCGGGAACCGAGAAATATTCCAGATGCCGCGCCCCCTCTGGGAATCCCTGCCGTTCTGCGGCCTCGATCACGCCTTGCATGTAGCGGTCCGGCCCGCAGGTGTAGACATGCCAGCCGGGCCGGTAGTCGGCCAGGATCGCATCCAGATCGGCGCGGCTGCCCTGATCCGAGAAATGGAGCGTCACCCGGTCCGCCCAGGGCGCGCGGCGCAGATCGTCCAGATAGCCCGCGCCATCCATGCGGCTGGCGGAGTAATGCAACTCAAAGTCGGCGCCCAGCGCGTGCAGGCGGTGGGCGAAGGCGATCATCGGGGTGATGCCGATGCCGCCGCCCATCAGGAAGGTCCTGGTGGCGTCCTCGACCAGTTCGAAATGATTGATCGGCTTCGAGATGAACACCCGCCGCCCTTCGGTGAAGATCCGGTGCAGCATCTTCGAGCCTCCGCGCCCGTCATCCTCTCGCAGGACGCCGATCTGGTAGGTGCCCGTATCGGCCGGGTTCCCGGACATCGAATATTGCCGCAGCATCTCGGGTGTCACCACCACGTCCAGATGCCCGCCCGCCGTCCAGGCCGGCAGCGCCGCGCCGTCCCAGGCGGTGAATTCGTATTTGGTGACGGCATCGGCCATGCGTTCGACCCTGGACACGCGTGCCATGATCACCGGGGCGTCGTCGAATGTCGGGCGCTCATGCGCCAGCCCGTCGGTTTCACCCCGCGCAAGCCGCGCCTTGTATTCGGTTGCGCTGATCATGTCGCGGTAGGCCTGTATCCCGGCCTCGCGGTCCATGGGAAACGGATAGGGCCAGGGCCAGGGCGCCAGATTGGCGGGATAGACGGCCAGCGTCTGGTCCTTGAACTTCAGGTCCAGCTTTGGGTCCAGCTCACGTCGGTTGACGGGTTGAGCGGGCGCTTTGTATCCGCCGTCGGGTTTCAGCTCCAGATCCCACCACCATTTCTTGGCGTCGTTCAGCCCGCCATGGCCCAGCGTATCGTCCAGCTTGGCCAGCATCGGCGCGGCCGAAGGCAGGTTCATCGCCATCCAGCGGAACGGCTTTTCGGCAAAGATCCCTTCCAGATTCCAAGGGCAGGTCTTCATACAGCGCCCGCACATCGCCCCGCCTTCGGTGGTGATGCGGTAGGTCGTGCATTTCTGGCTGTCGGATTTCCAGATCTCGTAGCCGTTGAACATCCGCTTCGGCCCGGCGGTGATCGCACCGGACGGGCATTCGCGCGCGCATTTGTTGCAGCTCTCGCAGAAATTTTGCAGCCCGAAATCGATCGGTTTGTCATGTGCCAGCGGCATGTCGGTGGTCACCACACCGGATTTCAGGCGCGGGCCCAGCAGCGGGTTCAGAATGACCTCACCGATGCGGCTGACCTCGCCCAGCCCGGACAAGAGCAGCAAGGGCGGTTGCAACACCTCGCCATCCATCACCGAGTGCGCCTTGGCCTTGTAGCCCAGATTGCGGATCTGCCTGGCGATCACCCCGCCCAGCAATGAAAACCGCAGATAGGCGCGCATGGATTGCGCGACGGCGATCCAGTCATCGCCCGAGGCCCCCTCCATCGTCTCGAACCCCTGGTCGATGATCATCGAAATCGCCTGGTCGTGCGGCGGGTCGATTTCCGCGCCGGTGGAATCGTGGCTATACCAGGTCCAGTCCGGGCAGCGGCTGATCCCCACGGCATCGACCCCCAGGAAATAGCTGGCGGCCTTCACGTTGTCGGCGTTGCGCCGGGCGTCGGTCGGGCGGTGCTGCGTGGGGGCAGGATCACCATCTTGCAACAGCACGAAGGCCCCCAGCATCCGTCGCTGGGCGAACGAGGGTGCGCTCTTGCGCGCATACCAGCCGCCCGTCGCCGCCTGTTGCTGCTTCTTGCCCAGATCCCCGAACTGCGAGCGCGCGAACATGTCGGTGCGCTTGGGCACCCGCGCCACGCGTGGCTCGTCGATAAAGGTCGTCGGCGTGTCCACACGCTTGAGCGTCTCGAAGGGATGCGCGCCCATCACATAGTCGCGCCGCGCATAGGGATCGCGGTTCAGCGCGCCTTTCTGGGTGCCCTTGCCCAGCCACCACGCCGGGCCCTGGGTGCGAAACCACGGCTGCCGCACCATGGGTTCCAGCGGCGCGTCATGGGCCAAGGCGAAATTCGTGGTGACGACCGCCAGCCCGAAGCCCGGCCCGATCCACGGCGCCACCAGCTGCCCGTCCTGGACCACGGTGATGCCGGCGGCCACGGCCAGCTTGTTCAGATCGATATCCGTGGAGGTCGGCGTATGTGCGCGCGCGGAATAGCCCAGCAGATGCAGATAGCTGCTCAGGATCACCGCGCATTCCGTCGCGCGCAGGGCGCCGCGATGGTCCTGTGCGTCTTCGATCCATTCGCTGCCGCGCTCGCCCCGGCGCACCGTGCGGTTGTGCTCGAACAGGCAGACGATGGCATGGGTATGATGGTCGATCGGGCCCAGCGGCGCCTCGATACTATCTTTCAGCCCGGCCATGATCTGATCGATGCCCGAAGCCAGCGTCTTGGTCTGCCTGGTGCGGATGTCATCGGCCAGCCGGTCGATATCGGGGTTGCGGGCGGGCGTGTCCAGCACCACGCCATCCGGCATCCGGCAGATCCCCATCATCGAGGCATCCTGAAAATAGCCGAAGGACTTCATGTGGTTGGCGCGTTCATCCAGATCGCCCGGCGCGGCGGCGGGCTCTGGGTTCACCAGCCCGTCGCGGATCACATCCATCATCGCCTGATATTCGCCCATGGCGTTGACCAGCGAATGCGGCGTGTTCAGGGCGCGAAAATCCAGCGGGCTGAACGCGGGCACGGCGGACAGATCCACCGGCCCCGGCCGACGCGAGAGGCGCTCCAGCGGATAGGGGCCCAAGTGAAACGGACGAGTCTTGCTGGAGAAAAAACGAATGCCCATTTCAGTCCCTACCGAATTGATTGCTGTGTTAATCATTGCACCCCGGCGGCCAAAAGCCAAGCCGTGGATGCAGCTAAGCCGCCAGCCGTGCGTTCAGCCGCTCCAGCATGGTCAGGCACTGGTCCATCTGATCCAGTGAAACATATTCATCCGCCTTGTGCGCTTGTTCGATGGAGCCCGGCCCGCAGACCACCACATCGGTGCCCAGCGCCTGAAAGAGCCCCGCCTCGGTGCCGAACGCCACCAGATCGGCGCCATTCGCGCCGGTGAGTTCAGCCATGATGCGCCGCGCTTCGTTGTCATCGGTGGGGATCAGCCCGGCGACCTCGCCAATGGTTTCCACGTCGATCGCGGCGTCGGCGTAGACCGCGCGCATGGCGGGCAGCAACTCGCCGTCAACCAGGGCGCGCAGCTGGTCCTTGACGAAGTCCGCGTCCCCGTCCTGCACGGGGCGCATTTCCCAATCCACCTGAGCCGTCGGCGCGATGACGTTGTGCGCCACCCCGCCATGCAGCGCGCCCACGTTGATCGTGGTCCAGGGCGGGTCAAAGCGGCCATTTATCGGCGCGCGGGCGCGCAGGGCGTCTTTCAGCGCCAAGAGCCGCCCGACATAGCGCGCGGCGTATTCCACCGCGTTCACCCCGTGATCGGGGGCCGAGCCATGGCCGGGCAACCCGTGAAACCGGGTGGTGTATTCGAAACACCCTTTATGGCCTTCGATGATGCGCATCTCGGTCGGCTCGCCGATGATGGCCACGCCCGGCGTCAGGCCACGGGCCTTCAGCGCCGCCACCAGATGACGCGCGCCGATGCAGCCGGTTTCCTCATCATATGTCAGGCTGATGTGCAGCGGGCGGGTCAAGGGGCGTCGCCCGAACGCCGGGGCCACGGCCAGCACGGCGGCAATGAAGCCCTTCATGTCACAGGCGCCCCGCCCATAAAGCCGCCCTTGGTCCTTGCGCAGGGTAAACGGGTCGCTGGACCAGTCCTGATCGGTGACCGGCACCACATCGGAATGGCCCGAAAGCACGATCCCGCCATCCGCCATGGGCCCGAAGGTGGCAAACAGATTGGCCTTGGTGCCGCAGGGTGCGTCGATGATCTCCACGTCTGCGCCCGCGTCGTCCAACAGCCCGGCGGCATGGTCGATCAGCGCGCGGTTGCTGTCGCTGGACACGCTGGGAAAGCCGATCAGATCGGCCAGAAGATCCTCGGTCCGGGGCAGGAGAGGGTTCATGGTTTGACGAACAGCTTGCGGTCGATGGCGCACAGGGCCTCGGCGGGGCCATCCGGGGTGATGAGGATGGTTTCGGTGGTCTCCAGCCCCCAATCGTCCATCCAAAGCGCGGGCATGAAGTGGAACACCATGCCGGGTTGCAGAACCGTCTGATCCTCGGCGCGGATAGAGGCCGTGCGCTCGCCCCAGTCCGGCGGGTAGGACAGGCCGACGGGGTAGCCCATGCGCCCTTCGCGCCGGATGCCGTAGCGGCCCAACACCTGCATGAAGGCGTTTGCGATG
>CAJQNQ010000275.1 GCA_905479725.1 uncultured Paracoccaceae bacterium
GGCGCGTTGTCCAGGTCGGCGATGCCGGGTTCGATCATCGCCTCATACGGGGCATGAAACGGCATCCGCCACAGCGGGTCCGCTTCGGTCCGGGCGCTGGCCGACAGGGCGTGCGCCAACGCCTCGCTGTCGGTGTAGAACGGTGCCATGTCCGGGCCCAGCGCCACGCGCGCCGCGCCGGTCAGGGTGGCCATGCAGATCAACGCATCGGGCGATTCCTCGTCCGCCAGGCTCAGCGCGTCGGCCAGAACCAGCCGCCCCTCGGCATCGGTGTTGTTCACCTCGACCGTCAGGCCGTTGCGCGCGGTCAGCACGTCGCCGGGACGCATGGCATCGCCGGAAATGGCGTTTTCGACAGCGGGGATCAGCACGCGCAAACGCACCCGCCAACCCAGCGCCATGATCATCATCGCCAGTCCCAGCACCGTGGCCGCGCCGCCCATGTCCTTTTTCATCAGGCCCATCGACGCGGCAGGCTTGATATCCAGACCGCCGGTATCGAAGCAAACCCCCTTGCCCACCAGGGTCAGGCGCGGGCCGTCCTGGCCCCAGCGCATGTCCAGCAGGCGCGGAATGCGGTCCGAGGCGCGGCCAACGGCGTGGATCAAGGGGAAGTTTTCGTGCAGCAGATCATCGCCGTAGGTGACCGAAACCTGCGCCTCGAATTCCTCGGCCAATGCCAGAAGGGTCGTCTCCAGCTCTTCCGGGCCCATTTGCGAGGCCGGCGTGTTGATCAGATCGCGGGTCAGGCATTCGGCGGCGGCCATGATCTCGATCCGGCGCGCATCGATCTCCGGCGGGACCTTCAGCGCGGCCAGCTCCGGGCCCGGCTTGCGGCGAAACCGCTCGAAGCGATACCCGGCCAGTAGCCATCCCAGCGTTTGCTCGGGCAGATCGGCTTCGTCCAACCCGCCTGCCAGGTGATAGGTGCCGGCCGGCAGGCGCGCGCGCGCCGCCCCCAGCAAGAACCGGCTGCGCGCCCGCGCGTGCGCGTCGCCCAGGCCGAATACGGCCAGGGCCAGCGATCCCTCGGTATCCGGCACGCAGACCACGCCGCCGGCGTCGGCGCGAAATCCGACGCTTTCGATCCACGCCCGGACACGGGCCGGCTGGCTGTCCAGCCAGGCTGGCAAATCGTCTGACGATACGCAATGGAGCGGGGTCGCGGCGCTGTCTTGCGCGGCGAAGGCGATGGGGTTAGGGCGCATGAGACCTCTCAAGTCGGATTGCCCCAACCTAAAGCGCAACGCCCCGACATTGAAAGAGGTTCCGCGCAGAAATTGCCTTGCCGCAAGCGGCCCCAACTATCCGGGGATCGAATTCAGCATCGTCTCCGGCCGCCGCCGTGTCACAGCGACAGCCCGGGCAATTCCCAAACCTGCGACAAGGACCTGTCGCCGATCCGGATCAGGCGTTCCCACACCGCGCGAAACGCAACGACATCCTTTCGGTTCGCGGCGATGCTCATATCCCGCGCGACCCGCGCCAGCGAGGTCAGACCGATATCCGCGCTCAGCCGGCTGACCTGCTGCGCGCGTGGCGCAATTTCGGACAAGGCGTCACGGCGCACGAAGCCATCCACCTCGGCCAGCAGATCCGATATCGCCTCGACCGCTTCGATCACGTGGGTCTCCGCCCCGTGGTCGCCCAGCCGGCGAAACAGTTCCTCCAGCCTGGCGGTATCGATCACGATCCGTTCGCTGGGTCGAAATTCAAAGACGA
Source organism: uncultured Paracoccaceae bacterium (assembly GCA_905479725.1). Lineage (GTDB taxonomy): Bacteria > Pseudomonadota > Alphaproteobacteria > Rhodobacterales > Rhodobacteraceae > Pararhodobacter. The sequence continues at coordinate 1,723 of CAJQNQ010000275.1, forward strand.
GTGTCACGATGTCACCCCTTCTACCCCAAAAGATTTCCCTTGCACCCGTCTGCAGGATGTTTGATCCGGGCTAACAAAGAGTTGCCCCGGGCGCGGGTTATTGCTCGATTTTCTTGCAAATTGAGACTAACACTACTGCCCGACTTACTTAAGGGGAATTGCCGATGACTTCTGCCCACAAGCTTCCGCGTTATCTGGTGAAGCGTTTTCTGGGGTGGCACGCCACGTCCTATTCGGAAAACAAGAGCTGGTTCAAGCACTTTGCGGATCAGGGGCAGCATCCGCGTTCGATGATAATCGCCTGCTGCGACAGCCGCGTCCATGTCACCGCGATCTTCGGCGCCGATCAGGGAGAGTTCTTCATCCACCGCAACATCGCCAATCTGGTGCCGCCTTACCAGCCGGACGGCGATCACCACGGCACATCGGCGGCGGTGGAATACGCCGTCAGCGCGCTGAAAGTGGCCCATCTGATCGTGGTCGGGCATTCCAATTGCGGCGGCGTGCGCGGGTGTCATGACATGTGTGCCGGCAACGCGCCTGAATTGAAGGAGGGCTCCAGCTTTGTCGGGCGCTGGCTGGACATCCTGCGCCCGGGGTATGAGGCCACCACCGATATCACCGATGTGGAAGACCGTGTGCGGCGCATGGAAAAGGAGGCAGTGAAAATTTCGCTGCACAACCTGATGACCTTTCCATTCGTGCGCGAGGCCGTGGACGCCGAGAAGCTGACGGTTCACGGGCTGTGGCATGACATCGGCGAAGGGGCGCTGGAGGATTATGACCCCGAAACCGGC
>CAJQNQ010000276.1 GCA_905479725.1 uncultured Paracoccaceae bacterium
CACGGCTTTCAGGACGGCGACTGGGCCTATCTCAGCTCGGCCAACGGGCGCATCAAGCTGCCGGTGGCGCGGATGGATGCGCTCAACGCCCATACCGTCTGGACCTGGAACGCGATCGGCAAGCGGCGCGGCGCCTGGGCCTTGGACGAAAAGGCGCCCGAGGCCGAAAAAGGCTTCCTGCTCAACCACCTGATCGGTGAGCTGCTGCCGGCCAAAGGCGATGGCCTCAGATGGTCCAACTCCGACCCGGTCACCGGCCAGGCCGCCTGGTTCGACCTGCGCGTGAACATCGAAAAAGCTCCCGCCGGCGGCCCCTCGGAACCCGCGCATCCCGCGCAGAAATCCCCGGTTGGCCAGGGCCCGGCCACCCTCGCCCGTCACACCCGAGGATAGGACCACCATGCCATTTCATCTTTCCAAAAATACTCAAAAAAACCCCGCCACCCGCGCGCGGACCGGCCGGAAAGAGCACCCATGACCACCCTGCCGCAAACCACGGAAAAAAAGCTGGGTCTGGTGATTGACCTCGACACCTGCGTCGGCTGCCACGCCTGCGTGGTGTCCTGCAAAGGCTGGAACACCGAAAACTACGGCGCGCCGCTGTCCGATGTCGATCCCTACGGCGCCGATCCCGTCGGCACCTTCCTCAACCGCGTCCACACCTACGAGGTCACACCCGATGACGGCGCATCGGCCTTCGCCGTTCACATGCCGAAATCCTGCCTGCATTGCGAGGACGCGCCCTGCGTCACCGTCTGCCCCACCGGCGCCAGTTACAAGCGGACCGAGGACGGGATCGTTCTGGTCAACGAACAGGACTGCATCGGCTGCGGGCTCTGCGCCTGGGCCTGCCCCTATGGCGCGCGCGAAATGGATGCGCTCGCCGGCGTGATGAAGAAATGCACACTCTGCGTCGACCGCATCTACAACGACACCCTGCCCGAGGAAGACCGCGTGCCCGCTTGCGTGCGCACCTGCCCCGCCGGCGCCCGCCATTTTGGCGATCTCGGCGATGACAGCAGCGCGGTCTCGAAACTTGTTTCCGAGCGCGACGGCATCGACCTGATGCCGGAACAAGGCACCAAACCGGTCAACAAATACCTGCCCCCACGCCTGCGCGACGCCCTTCCCGCCGCCGCCGCGCCCATGCCCACCGACCCGGAAACCCAGGGGCTGGACGGCTTCCTCGGCTGGATCGACCGCACCCTGGAGAGGTTCTGATGCATCCCGCCCCATCCATCATCGCCTTCACAACCCTGTCCGGCATGGGCCTGGGATTGCTCGTCTTTCTCGGCCTGGGGATCACCGCCCCCACCGGCCTCGCCGCCTTTCTCTGGTTCGGCCTTGGCTACGGCCTGACGATCGCCGGTCTGGCCGCCTCAGCCTTCCATCTCGGCCATCCCGAGCGCGCGCTCAAGGCCTTTACGCAATGGCGCTCAAGCTGGCTGTCGCGCGAGGCCGTGCTGGCCACCGCCGCGCTTGTGATCATGGCGCCGCACGCCGCCGGTTCGGTGTTCTGGAACATGCCCCTTGCGGGCTTCGGCCTGATCGGCGGCGTGTTGTCGCTGATGACGATCCTGGCGACAGCGATGATCTACGCCCAGCTGCGCACCGTGCCACGCTGGCACCACTGGACGACCCCCGCCGTGTTCCTGCTGGCCGGCCTGACCGGCGGCGCGCTGCTGGCCGGGCAACCCCTGATCGGGCAATTGCTGCTGGCCTGGCTGGCGGTCGCCCTGGCGCTTCACTGGATGCTCGGCGACCGCCAGTTCGCGCTCACCGGCTCCACGCTCGGCACGGCGACCGGCCTGGGCGCACGCGGCCGTGTGCGCCAGCTGGAACCTCCTCATTCCGGTCAGAACTACCTCATGCGCGAGATGATCCATGTGGTCGGGCGCAAACACGCGCTCAAACTGCGCGTCCTGGCCCTCTTGGGCGCGGCGATCGTGCCGTCGCTCCTGCTCTGGCTGATGCCATTTTCCGTGTTCGCACTCAGTGCAGCCGCGATCCTGCACCTGATGGGCATGCTCGCCAGCCGCTGGCTGTTCTTTGCCCAGGCCGAACACGTCGTCGGCCTCTATTACGGCCAACGCTGACAGACCTCCATCATCTGTCCAGAAATATCCTGGGGGGTGCCGAAGGCGGGGGGGCAAAGCCCCCGAAACCGCGCCGCAGGCGCTGATCGCGCGTCGCGAAGCGACACCGCTTGATGGCTGAAAGGCTCAGCGCCCCTCGAAGCGGGCGGGACGCTTTTCCAGGAACGCCATCACCCCTTCGCGGAAATCGCGGGTCTTGCCGACCTCGCCCTGAAGCCTGGCCTCAAGGTCCAGCTGGGTGTCCAGGTCGTTGACCAGACTGGCGCGCAAGGCGCGCTTCATCGCCCCGTAAGCCAATGTCGGCCCGTTGGCGATCTGCGCCGCGCGGGCGCGCCATTCGGCGTCAAACTTGTCGTCGGGGATCGAGGCCCAGATCAAGCCCTGCGCCGCCGCGTCGTCGGCCGACAGTTTCTCCGCGAACAGCGATTGGCCCATGGCCCGGGCAAACCCCACCAGGCGCGGCAACCAATAGGTGCCGCCGGCATCCGGAATCAGCCCGATGCGCGCGAAGGCCTGCAAAAATGCCGCCGATTGCGCGGCGATCACCACGTCCGCGGCCAGTGCCAGGTTGGCGCCAGCTCCCGCAGCGGCCCCGTTGACCGCCGAAATCACCGGCACCGGGCAGTCATAGATCGCCCGCAGCATGGGTTCGTATTCCTCGCGCAGGGTGCGGCCCATGTCGATCTCGTCGACCGACACGCCGTCGCCCAGATCCTGGCCCGAACAGAAGGCCCGGCCCTGCCCGGTCATCGCCAGCACCCGCGCCTCTTTCTCGGCGCTCTTCACGGCGTGCAGAATCTCGGCCCGCATCTGGGTCGACAGCGCGTTCATCACCTCGGGGCGGCACAGGGTCAGCACGGCCGTTTCCTGATCGATCGACAGGCGGATGGTCTGATAGTCCATGGAAGGATCCTTGCAAAGGTGTCGCCCGGATCATGGCGTCAAAGCGCCGCCCGCGAAAGCGGAACGCGCCGTCACGACCGCAGGATTCGGTCCAGTCGCTCCCGCTCATCCGCGCTCAGCGCGATGTCGGCGGTGGGACGGCGGCTTCGCACATACAGCGCGCCGCCCGC
>CAJQNQ010000277.1 GCA_905479725.1 uncultured Paracoccaceae bacterium
GGGTGTCCAGAGGGGGGGCGTGCCCCCCCTCTGGCGGGGGGTGCGGGGGCGCGCAGCCCCCGCCGTCACGCCCGAAAGCGTCAGCTTTCGGGCGGAAGCACCCGCAACCGCAACTCCCGCAACTGTTCGTTGGTCGGATCCGACGGCGCGTTCATCATCAGGTCCTCGGCGCGCTGGTTCATCGGGAACATGATGACCTCGCGGATATTCGCCGTGTCGGCCAGCAGCATCACGATCCGGTCGATCCCGGCCGCGCAGCCCCCATGCGGCGGCGCGCCATAGGTGAACGCATTGACCATGCCACCAAACCGCTTCTTCACCTCTTCCGGACCATACCCCGCCAGCTCGAACGCCTTGAACATGATATCCGGCTTGTGGTTCCGGATCGCGCCGGACACCAGTTCATACCCGTTGCAGGCCAGATCATACTGGAAACCGCGCACGGCCAGCGGATCGCCGTTCAGCGCCGTCATCCCACCTTGCGGCATGGAGAACGGGTTGTGATCGAAATCGAGCGCGCCGGTCTCGTCGTCGCGCTGATAGATCGGGAAATCGACGATCCACGCGAAGGCAAACCGGTTCTTGTCGGTCAGGCCCAATTCCTCGCCGATCACCGCGCGCGCGCGGCCCGCGACCCCCTCGAACGCCTTGGGCTTGCCGCCCAGGAAGAACGCCGCGTCGCCGACGCCCAGCCCCAGTTGCTGGCGGATCGCCTCGGTCCGCTCGGGCCCGATGTTCTTGGCCAGCGGTCCGGCGGCTTCCATGCCGTCGCCCTGATCGCGCCAGAAGATATAGCCCATGCCGGGCAGCCCCTGCTCTTGTGCGAATTTGTTCATCCGGTCGCAGAACTTGCGGCTGCCACCCTTGGGCGCCGGGATCGCGCGGATTTCGGTGCCGTCCTGCTCCAGCAGCTTGGCGAAGATGGCGAAACCGCTGTCGCGGAAATGATCGGACACCACCTGCATCTTGATCGGGTTGCGCAGGTCGGGCTTGTCGGTGCCATACCACAACGCCGCGTCGGCATAGGATATCTGCGGCCATTCTGCATCCACCCTGCGCCCGCCGCCGAATTCCTCGAACACGCCGGCCAGCACCGGCTGAATCGTGTCGAACACGTCCTGCTGGGTGACAAAGGACATTTCCATGTCCAACTGGTAGAAATCGGTGGGCGAGCGGTCGGCGCGCGGGTCTTCATCGCGAAAACAGGGCGCGATCTGGAAATACTTGTCGAACCCGGCGACCATCATCAGTTGCTTGAACTGCTGCGGGGCCTGCGGCAGCGCGTAGAACTTGCCCGGATGCAGGCGGCTGGGCACCAGGAAATCGCGCGCGCCTTCGGGGCTCGATGCGGTGATGATCGGCGTCTGATATTCGCGGAACCCCTTGTCCCACATGCGCTTGCGCATCGACATCACCACGTCCGAACGCAGCGTCATGTTGCGCTGCATCGCGTCACGACGCAGGTCCAGGAACCGGTATTTCAGGCGCGTTTCCTCGGGGTATTCCTGATCGCCGAACACCATCAGCGGCAATTCCTCGGAGGCGCCCAGAACCTCGAGGTCCCGGACGAACACCTCGATTTCGCCGGTCGGCAGCTTGGGGTTCACCAGGTCAGGGTCGCGCGCCTTCACTGTGCCGTCGATGCGGATGCACCATTCCGAGCGCACCTTTTCCAACGCCCTGAACGCCGGGCTGTCGGGGTCGCACAACACCTGCGTCACACCGTAATGGTCGCGCAGGTCGATAAACAGGATACCGCCGTGATCGCGCACGCGGTGCACCCAGCCGGAAAGACGGACGGTCTGGCCGACATGCTCGGCGGTCAGGTCGGCGCAGGTATGGCTGCGATAGGCGTGCATCACGGGCTCCGTGGTCGGGGAAACAGGTTTGCCCGGATACACCGTGTCGCAAGGGCGAAGTCAAGCCCGCGCCCCGCCGGATGGCCTTGGAACGGATGGCTCAGGCGTCTGATCTGCCCTGAGCGCCAAAAAACACGCCGTCGCGCAACACCTGCGCCACGACATCGCGCTTCACCATCGGCATTTCCGCCGCAAAGGCATAGGTCAGCGCCAGATCGCAAAGCTGGTTGATCAGACGCGGCACGCCGTCCGTGGCCTCGTGGATCAACTGCGCGGCCTGCCGGCTGAAAATACCGGGATTGCCGCCCGCCTGCCGGATGCGCGACGCGATGTAGCCGCCGGTCGCCGCCGCATCCAGGCGCGGCAGATGATAGCTAGCGGCGACGCGCTGGGCGAATTGCACCAGATCGGGGCGACGAACCATGTTGCGCAGTTCGGGCTGGCCGACCAGCAGCAATTGCAGCACCTCGTCGCGGCCCGCGTTGATATTGGTCAACATGCGCAGGTCTTCCAGCGCATCACGGTTCAGGTTCTGCGCCTCGTCGATCACCAGCAACACGCGTTTGGCGTCCTTGTGGCGCGCAACCAGAAACGTCTGAATGACCGAAAAAAGATCGGAACTGTCAACGCCTGCCGGCACCTCCAGGCTGAGCGCGGCGCAGACCCGGCGCAGAACATCATTCACCCCCGGGCGGGCGTTCGAGATCACGCCGATGGTCACGTCATCGTCCAGATTGTCGATGAAATGGTGCACAAGCGTCGTCTTGCCGGCGCCGATTTCACCGGTCAGCAGGGTGATCGGTGCGCGCGTGCTCAGGCCATAATCCAGCATCGCAAACGCGCCGCGATGCTCGGGCGACCAGAAGAGGTATTCTGGATCGGGCGCAAGCGCGAACGGCCGCTCGCGCAGACCGAAGTGATCCAGATAGTAGCTCAAGGCCTGCGACATGCCGGGTCCGTTAGTTTGGGGCACCAATCCCGCCAGCGCGGCGGGGGTCTCGATGTCTGGTGATATAGGTCAACTTTGACAACAATACCAAATTCATGCGGCGCTTTCGCGGCATATCGCGCTGCGGACATGAGCGATGTCGATTCGGATTTCGCGCTTCGGTTGCAGTTTGGTCAATAATGCACCTATCGAGGGCATTTCCGTTTTCAGCCGGATTTGGACCAGACGGCCCGATTGTTTCCAGATCGAAAACGATGCCGGCAAGTCCCGCAGAATATGTGCAATATGCGACGCAATTCGCGTCGAAACCAGTGCTTACTATATTGGAAACAAACAGTTTACCGCTGATTTGAGGCGATCTGTCCGTAATCTGTTTCTGGCAGGGCCGGAAGACGGCTAAAACTTGTCGAAACTGTGTCGGCCCGTCGCCTGGGGGGGTGCTCGCCGAACTCAGAACCTTATGGGTGCTGCCATGACATTGCACTATCGAGACCTTCCTGACCTGTCGGGGGTTCATTTCGGCCCTCCATCGGCGTCAACAGAAAACACAAGCTGGTGCCCGCGCGGCGGGGCCAACGTGGCTGCGCAGATTGCCATTGCCCTGCCGGCCCTGGACCGCCCCTATGCGGCGACGGTCAAGCGGATGTTGGACCTGGTGCTGGCCACTGTGGCCCTGGTGCTGATGTTGCCGGTTCTGGCGCTGCTGGCCGCCGCGCTGTGGGTCGAAGGCGGCAATCCGCTTTATTCACAGGAACGCCTGGGCCGGAACGGCAAGCACTTTCGCATGTGGAAGCTGCGCACCATGGTGCGGGACGCGGATACGCAACTGGCCCAATGCCTGGCGCGCGACCCCGCGCTGCAAACGGAATGGGACCTGACGCAAAAATTGAAGTCCGATCCGCGCATCACCCCCATCGGCCGCCTGCTGCGCAAGACTTCGATGGATGAACTGCCGCAGATCCTGAATGTCATCAAGGGCGACATGAGCCTGGTCGGCCCGCGCCCGATGCTACCCGAGCAGATGCCGCTGTATCGCCACCCGCAGGCCTATCTGGGGTTGCGGCCGGGCCTGACCGGCCTTTGGCAGGTCACCGCGCGCAACGAGGATTCCTTCGACCTGCGCGCCACGCTGGATCTGCGCTATGCGCAGCGCCTCAGCGCCGGACTGGATCTGCGGATCATGGTGTCGACCTTTGGTGTCGTGCTGCACGCCACGGGGTATTGAAACCCGGAGGGCTTGCATGGCCGCATCCATGGTGACAAGTCATGCACATGAGCTCACCGGTCACTGATACCCAGCGCCACGCCCCGGTCCTGTTGTGGATCGTCGGCATTCTTGCGGTTCTGGAAACCGCCTTCACGTTGCTGGGCCTGCCGCCGCTGGGCCTTGGCCGCCTGCGCAACATCGCCATCATGTATGGAGCGTTCTGGCCGGGCCTGCTGGGCGACTGGGTGCCTGCCTTCAACGGCCAGCCGGTCACCATGTTCGTGACCTATGCCTTTCTGCATGGCGGGTTTCTGCACATGTTGTTCAACGCGCTGATCCTTCTGCATCTGGGCCGCGAGTCGGTGAACCGGCTGGGTCAGGGCGGCTTCCTGCTGCTCTTTGCCCTGAGTTCGATCGGCGGCGCGGCGGTCTACGGGTTGCTGGCCACCAGTGACGCCCCGATGCTTGGCGCGTCGGGCGCGGTGTTCGGCCTGTTCGGCGCGACGATGTTCTGGGACTTTCAACGCCGCCGCGCCGTTGGCGCCAGCCTGGAGCCGGTCGGCCGGCTGTTGATCGGGCTGATCGTGTTGAACCTGTTGCTGTATTTCCTGGTTGCGGGGATGTTGGCCTGGCAGGCGCATCTGGGCGGCTTTGTCGCCGGCTTCGCTTTTGCCGCGCTGGTCACACCCACGCCGGGCCACCGGTTTCGCGGATAACCCGGGCCGGTGTTCCGGTCTGGGGCGTTCGTGAATCCGCTGACCGGCAGAAATTGCGCGCATGGTCATTGCATTTATCGGATTTTTCGCGCCTACTGCGAAAATATGATCAAAAAATTCGCGGTGCTGTCTTGACTGCCTCGACCCATGCAGCCGATCCGTCGGCTGCCCCGCTCAACGCCAAATCCGCCGCGCCCGTCCCGGTGATCGAAATCCAGGCACTGCACAAGGCCTATGGCAGCCTCGAGGTGCTCAAGGGTGTCGATGTCACCGCGCATCCCGGGCAGGTGATCTCGTTGATCGGATCGTCGGGTTCGGGCAAGTCCACCCTGCTGCGCTGCTGCAACCTGCTTGAGGACAGCCAACAGGGCGAGATCCTGTTCGAGGGCGAGGCGGTGCGCTGGAAAGGCGCGGGCCTGAACCGGCAACCCGGTGACCGGGGTCAGGTCGCCCGGATCCGCACCAACCTTTCGATGGTGTTTCAGAACTTCAACCTGTGGTCGCACATGACCGTTCTGCACAACGTCATGGAGGCCCCGGTCACCGCGCTTGGGCAACCGCGCGCCGAGGTCGAGGCGCGCGCCCGCGCCCTGCTGGACAAGGTGGGGATCGGTGACAAGGCCGACGTCTATCCCGCCCAGATGTCCGGTGGCCAGCAGCAGCGCGCCGCCATCGCCCGCGCCCTGTGCATGGAGCCGCGCGCGCTGTTGTTCGATGAACCGACTTCGGCCCTGGACCCAGAGCTGGAACAGGAAGTGGTGCGGGTCATCAAGGCGCTGGCCGAAGAAGGGCGCACCATGCTGATCGTCACCCATGACATGCGGCTGGCGGCGGATGTGTCGGATCATGTCATCTTCCTGCATCAGGGCCTGATCGAGGAAGAGGGACCACCCGACACCCTGTTCGGAGCCCCCAGATCGGCACGGCTTCGGCAGTTTCTGAGCGCCTCGCAATCGGGGTGATCCCCCCGGTTCGAACCGCCCATTCCTTTCCCCGATCACCCGGCCAGGCGCCGGACAGGTCGCAAAACCTTCAGGTGTCCCATGCGTGACTGGCTGCGCCATCACCCCAATGTCCGAACCATCCGTGTCGCCGCTGTTGACCTGAACGGTCAGGCGCGCGGCAAGCGTGTGCCCGTGCGGTTCGCCGACAAGATCGTCAAGGACGGCACGCGCTTTCCCTATTCCGTGCTGAATCTCGATATCTGGGGCGAGGATATCGAAGACAGCCCGCTGGTTTTCGAATCCGGCGATGTGGACGGGGTTCTGAAACCCACCGACCGCGGCTTTCTGCCGATGCCCTGGCTTGAGGCCCCCACCGCGCTGCTGCCGCTGTGGATGTTCCACGACAACGGCAAACCGTTCGAGGGCGATCCGCGTCACGCGCTGGCCAATGTCGTGCGCCGCTTTCACGACCGGGGCCTGCACCCGGTCTGCGCGACCGAGCTGGAATTCTACCTGATCGACGATTCCGGGCGCGAATTGCGCGTGCCGCCGTCGCCGCGCTCGGGCAAGCGGCGGTTGGGTGCGGATACCCTGGCCCTGCGCGCGCTGGACGCGTTCGACGTGTTCTTCACCGACCTCTATGAGGCCTGCGAGGCCATGGATATCGACGCCGACACCGCGATTTCCGAGGCCGGGGTCGGGCAGTTCGAAATCAACCTGCTGCATTCCGACGACGTCATGAAGATCGCCGACGACACCTGGCTGTTCAAGCAACTGGTGCGCGGCATCGCCCGCAAACACGGCTTCGCCGCCAGCTTCATGGCCAAGCCCTATCCGGACTGGCCGGGCAACGGGATGCACATGCATTTTTCGATGAATGATGATGAGGGCAACAACCTGTTCGACGACGGCTCTGCCAAGGGGGCGGACCTGATGCGCAATGCGGTCGCCGGCTGCATGAAGGCAATGCCCGGCTCGATGCTGCTGCTGGCGCCCCACGCCAACAGCTATGAGCGTTTCGTGCCCGGCAATCACGCCCCCAGCGGCATCGCCTGGGCCTATGAAAACCGCACCTCGGCCCTGCGTATTCCGTCCGGCAACCGCAGGGCGCGGCGCATCGAACATCGCGTGGCGGGCGGCGACATCAACCCCTATCTGATGATGGCGGGCGTGTTGGGTTCGGCACTGCTGGGCATCGAGGACGGGCTGACCCCGCCGCCACCGGTGACCGGCAACGCCTATGACCTGGACCTGCCGCAACTGCCCACGACCTGGCCGACGGCCGTTGATGCCTTTGCCGGATCGGCCGAAATGGCGCGCATCTTCCCGCCCGAACTGATCGAAAATCTTGTGCGCACCAAGCGCCAGGAAATCCGCTATATGGAAGAACTGGCCCCCGACGAGGTGGTCGAACTGTATCTGGACACCGTTTGAGTCCCCCCACTCTGAGCCCTTCAATCTGAGCCGCATCATGAAAATCGGAATTCTGCAAACCGGCTACGGGCCTGAACCCCTGATCCTCACGGGCGATTACCCCGATCTGTTCATGCGCCTGCTGGACGGCTACGGGTTTGACTTTCAGGTCTACCGCGTGGTGGACATGGAGTTCCCCGCCTCTGTCACCGACTGCGACGCCTGGCTGATCACCGGATCCAAACACGGTGTATACGAGGATCACGCCTTCATCGCGCCGCTGGAGCAGTTCATCCGCGACGCGCTGGCGGCGGGCGTGCGCATCGCCGGGATCTGCTTTGGTCATCAGATCATGGCCAAGGCCCTGGGCGGGCATGTTGAAAAGTTCAAGGGCGGCTGGTCGGTGGGCGTGACGGATTATGATTTCGCCGGCAAGACCCTGCGCCTGAACGCCTGGCATCAGGATCAGGTGATCGATCCGCCTGAGGGCGCGCGCACCCTGGCCTCGACCCCGTTTTGCGCCCATGCCGCGCTGGCCTACGGCGATACCGGCCTGTCCGTCCAGCCGCATCCCGAAATGGACAATGATTTCATCGAAGGGCTGATGACCCATCGCGGGCCCGGCGTGGTGCCCGATGACCTGCTGGCGGCGGCACGTTCGCGGCTGGATCAACCCAACGACAACGCCGCCATCGCCGCACAGATTGCCGCGTTTTTCAAAGGCGCGCAGCAGGCCGCGTGATCGGCCACCTGACCCGAAGGGAACCCCATGTCCGACTGGATGAGCAAGATCCCCGAAGCCGCCCGCGATTATATCGACGGGCGCCGCCTGGATGAAATAGAATGCATCGTGCCTGACATCGCGGGCGTGGCGCGCGGCAAGGCGATGCCGGCCTTCAAGTTCGACAAGCAGACCCAGTTCCACCTGCCGACGACGATCTTTTTGCAGACCATCACCGGAGAATGGGCCGATGCGCCGGGCGGCGAGGACGAGTATCAGGAGCCCGACATGTTCCTGGTGCCGGACATGGATACCGCCACCGCCGCCCCCTGGACCGCCGACATCACCTTGCAGGTGATCCATGATGCAATGAACCAGCAGGGGCAACCGCATCCGACCGCCCCGCGCAACGTGCTCAAACGGGTGCTGGCGCTCTATGCCGACGAGGGGCTCAAACCGGTTGTCGCGCCGGAAATGGAGTTCTTCTTCGTTGCCCGCAACATCGATCCGAACATGCCCATCGTGCCGCCCATGGGACGTTCCGGGCGCAAAGCGGCGGGCAAGCAGGCCTATTCCATGTCGGCGGTCGATGAATATGGCAAGGTGATCGACGATATCTATGACTTCGCCGAAGCCATGGGCCTGGAGATCGACGGCATCCTGCAAGAAGGTGGCGCGGGCCAGGTGGAAATCAACCTGGCGCATGGCGATCCGGTCGATCTGGCGGATCAGATCTTTTATTTCAAGCGCATGATCCGCGAAGCGGCGCTGCGCCATGATTGCTTCGCCACCTTCATGGCCAAGCCGATCGAGGGCGAGCCGGGATCGGCGATGCACATGCATCATTCGATCATCAACATCGAAACCGGCCAGAACATCTTTACCGGCCCCGACGATGGCGAAACGCCGGAATTCATGCATTTCATCGCCGGGATGCAGAACCATCTGCCGGGCGCGGTGGCCTTGCTGGCGCCCTATGTGAACAGCTACCGGCGCTATGTTCCGGACTTCGCGGCACCGATCAATCTGGAATGGGGCCGTGACAATCGCACGACCGGGCTGCGCGTGCCGATCTCTCCGCCCGAGGCGCGGCGGGTCGAAAACCGCCTGGCCGGGATGGATTGCAACCCCTATCTGGGCATCGCGGCGTCGCTCGCCTGCGGCTATCTGGGCCTGAAGGAACAGAAACTGCCGCGCGCGGAATGCCGCACCAACGCCTATATGGGCGAGGATGAGCTGCCGCTGACGCTGGGCGACGCGATCGACATGTTCGAGCAGGACGAGGCGTTGATCGAGGTTCTGGGCCCGGAATTCGCGGCGCTCTACGCGGCGGTGAAGCGGCATGAATATGCCGAGTTCCAGTCGGTCATCAGCCCGTGGGAGCGCGAGCATCTGTTGATGAACGTCTGATCCCTATTCGTCCAGAACCTCAAGCCGCGCACCCCCGGCGCGCAGTGGCTCCCGCGCGCGCTCGACGCGCAGATGCGCCAGCCCCCGCCCGCCTGCCTGCGTGTAGACCGCGCCGGCATCCTTGCCGGATTCGGTCAGAACCTGCGTGCCCACCGGCACCGGCCGCGAAAGGCCGGCCACCATCAGGCGGCGGCGCAGTTCGGTCTTGTGGTGCATCC
>CAJQNQ010000278.1 GCA_905479725.1 uncultured Paracoccaceae bacterium
TTGCCAAGGAATACGCGCCCAAGGCCGCCGCCGCTGGTTGCGTGGTGATCGATAACAGTTCGCTCTACCGGATGGACCCCGACGTTCCGTTGATCGTTCCCGAAGTGAATCCTGACGATATTGACGGTTATGCTAAGCGCAATATCATCGCGAACCCGAACTGCTCGACCGCGCAAATGGTCGTCGCGCTCAAGCCGCTGCATGATGCGGCTAAGATTAAGCGCGTGGTTGTTGCGACGTATCAATCAGTATCGGGCGCGGGTAAATCGGGCATGGACGAATTGTTCGAGCAAAGCCGAGCGATTTTTGTGGGCGATAAGCCCGAACCGACCACCTTTACCAAGCAGATCGCGTTCAACGTGATCCCGCATATCGATGTCTTCCTCGACGATGGTTCGACCAAGGAAGAATGGAAGATGGTCGCCGAAACCAAGAAGATCGTCGATCCGAAGATCAAGGTCACGGCGACCTGCGTGCGGGTTCCGGTGTTCGTCGGCCATTCCGAGGCGATCAATATCGAGTTCGAGGAATTTCTGGACGAGGCCGAGGCGCGCGACATCCTGCGCGAGGCGCCGGGAATTCTGGTCATCGACAAGCGCGAGGCGGGTGGATACATCACGCCGGTTGAATGCGTGGGCGACTATGCCACCTACATCAGCCGCATCCGGCAGGACAGCACGATCGACAACGGCATCAACCTGTGGTGCGTCAGCGACAACCTGCGCAAGGGCGCGGCGCTGAACGCGGTGCAGATTGCCGAAGTTCTGGGCAAGCGCTGCCTGAAGAAGGGCTGAACCCAACACACAGGCCGGGCGCAGCGATGCGTCCGCCATTCCCGGGATGGATGGGCCGCGTATCATGGACCGTCAACGCCCCTTTCTGGTTCTGACATTGCGCCGCACCGGCGGCACGTCCCTGATGGCGTTCATGGCGCGGGTGTCGGATGCGCGCGCGGTCGAGCATGAGCCGTTCAACACCGACCGTGTCTGGGGACCGATCACCAGGGCCTTTCGCGACAATGGCGATCTGGCCGCGCTGGAGAGTGCGCTGGACCGGCTGCTTTCGGATCGCCCGAACATCAAGCATTGCCATGAGATCATCCCCTGGCCCGTCACACAGGCGCTGATCCGCGCCTGCGCGGCGCGCGGCTATGCGGTCTATACCCTGACCCGGCGCGACGAGCGTGCGCGCCTGCGCTCGCTCTTTGTGGCGATGGCGACAGGTGCCTGGGGGGCAAGGCAGGCCGCGCTGCTCTATCCGCAGATCATCGCCGGAACGCGGCGCCCGGCCCCGTTGCGCGCCCAGGCCGTGCCGGCACGGTTTGCCAAGGACCGCGCGGCGCGGGGTCAGGTTGACGCATTCCTCGCTGTCGAAGGGATCCCGGCCCACGCCATCGTTTTCGAAGACCTTTATGCGCGCGATGGCCGGATTGCCGAGCGCGCGCGCGCGCTGGTGGCGCATCTGGGGGTGGATGTGTCGGCCGATGACCCCCGGCTGGATGTGTTTGCACAAGCCGAGGGGCAAGGGACCGGCGCGATCCTGCCCTATCTGGCCAATCTGGATGCGCTGGACGCGGCGCTGGCCCGCCTGGAGATCTGATCCCGGTCAGTCAGGCGCTTTCAGATGGGTCAGCTTGCGCGCCATGACTTGCGCCACGGCGTCCGCGTCGAACGGTTCGTTCAGAAATGTAAAGAGCGGGCGCAGCGCGTCATGATCGGCGGTGTAGTCATTGAAATGCACGCGGACGCAGCGATCCGGGTTAGCTGACTGATAGGCGTCGAACAGCGCCTCGGCCTCTTGCAGCCGCGCGACGACCTGATCCGGGTCCTGCTGTGCCCACCAGCCCGATCGCGCGACCTGATCGTGATCGCGGGTGTTGAACACGAAATGCGCGTTGCGAAAGAAGGTCTGCGCGAAATCCAGAGTCGTGGCGAACCAGGCGGGCTCCGCTGTCCAGCGGATTTCCTTGAACCCGGCAATGCGGGTGCCGGGCGGCGGGGCCAGAACCTCGGATTCGAACACGCGGGCAAGGTGGTTGCCAAAGCGCCAGGGGCGGATGTTCTCGCCGCCAAACCACGGGTTTTCGGGCGTCGAGGTCACCCGCGCGCGCCGCATGCTGGTCAGGTTCTGGGCCGTGTTGACACTGCGCCATGCCCGCGCAAGTGGCATCAGGCCGTGGCCGTTCTCGCCACGGATGCAGGCGCCGGGCAGGGTGTTCAGCAGGCTTTGAACCAGCGTCGACCCGGATCGCCCATAGGTCACGACAAACACGAACTTGTCGATATTAACCTTTTTGTCAGTATCTTGAGGCATTTATCGCCCCCCGGTCGCCGGATGTTCCAAGCTCAGGGATATACCGATCATGCGGCCCTGCCAAGGCTTCGCCCGGGGCTTTACGGCCCTTCACGGGGGTGCGAAGAAAGTCCATGGACCAACACAAGGCCCCGCCGGTCATTTCGGTGATCGCCGCGGTGCACAATGTCGCCGATCATGTCGGTGCGATGATCGACAGCCTGCGCGCGCAAAGCTTTGCCGCGTTCGAGGTGGTGATCGTCGATGACGGGTCCACCGACGGATCCGAGGATCTGGTGCGAACCCTGTCGGCCTCGGATCCGCGCTTTCGGGTCATCCGGCAAGATAACGCGGGCCTGTCCGCGGCGCGCAACACCGGGTTGGAGGCCGCGCGGGGGGCGTTCGTGGCCTTCATCGACGGCGATGACACGGTTGATCCCGAGTTCCTGCGCGTGCTGCATCGGATCGTCGAGCAGGACGGATGCGACTGGGCCGCGTGCGGTGTGCTGCTGTGCTATCCCGGCGGGCGGCAAGAGGCGCATTCGGCAATCCATGCCAGGCCGGCGCAGCCAGCGGGGCCGATCGCGCTGTCCGATGCGCGGGTCGTCGCGCGGGTGTTCCCCTCGGCCTGGAACAAGCTTTACCGGCGCAAGGTATTCGACGGATTGCGGTTCACGCCCGCCACCTGGTTCGAGGATCACGAGGTTTTCTGGTCCATCGCGTCCCGCCACGGGACGCTGGGTTACTCGCCCAGACCGCTGTATCGGCACCGTAGGGGCCGGGCCGGGCAGATCACCGGCACCGACAGCGACCGCGTGTTCGAACAACTTACGGTGCTGGACCGGGTCAAGCCGCTGGTCGAAACCGGCGGGTTCGCGCATGCGTCCGAAGGGTTCGCACAGCTTGCCACGCGGCTGGTGCATGAACGCGCGCAGGTGCTGCGCCAGCCGGCGCGGCGCGCGGCGTTTGTGGCGCAGGCGCAGGCCCGGTTCACCGATTGGGGCATTGCCTTCGCCCCCGGTGACGATCCGCAGATCAGCCGCGCGCTGCGGTTGGCCATGCAGGGGGTGCTGCCGCTGTCGGTGGTGATCCAGCCGCGGGATGCCGCCGGGTTGTCGCGCGCCCTGCCGGGGCTGGCGGCGCAGGACATGGCCGATTTCGAGGTGCTGGTGATCGGCGACGCGCCGCCCGCGACGCCGGAGCGCCTGCCGGGCGGGCAAAAGGTCTGGAGCCTGAAGGGCGCGGATATGGCAACGGTTCTGGCCGCCGCGTCGGGCGCCTATGTGCTGATCCTGTCACCGTCCGAGTTTCCTTTGCCCGACGCCTTCGGGTGGCTGATAAACGCGGCCGAACGCAGCGGCGCGCCCATGGCCATGGGCGGGTTCCAGCGCGCGACGCTGGGCTATCATGACGGCTGGACCGACAACCGGGTGGCCGTTGGCGTTGGAGGCGAGATTGCGCTGGAGGCCGACCAGGCGTTGCGGCTGTATCCGGTTGTCGGCAACAAGATCTTCGCCGCGCCCCTGCTGGCCGGGTTGCCGATTCCCGACGGGCTGGCGCAGGTGCAAGCCTTTGTCCTGCAGGCGGCGCTGCGGGCACGGCGCGCGGCGCAGACCGACCTGCCGGTGATGCGCGCACCGGATTTTCCCGCGCCGCCGCGCGCGCAGACGCAGAAGCAGGAGCAGGCGGGGGGGCTGGTGCGTCAGGTGCGCACGATGCCGGTTGACGATGCGCGGCTGCCCGATGGCTGGCGCGCGGTCGTGGCGCTGCGCCTGTATCAACTGGGGCTGGGGCACCGGCGCGCGCAATTGGGCTGGGTGCGTCTGCTGTGGCAGGTGCGCGGTTTGCGCGGTGCCGAAACTCTGCCCCTTGACCCGCAGAGTCCGGGCTGGGTGCACGGTGCATGGCGGCTGCTTGGGGGTGGGCGAAGATGACACCCCAGGTTGCAACATGCGGGATGACGGGCGATAAGGTGACGGAAAATAAACGGTTTTCGCAGGGGCCGACATGCTTGCGTTCCTGACCCACCACGGCGCCCGGTTTGCCTGTGACGCCGATTTCACGCGCGGCCCGGTGGTCAACGTGAACTTTTTCGATGCGCAGCGCGAGGGGCTGCCGTTTCATCTTTCGCTGCGCCGCGATGAGCGATTGCTGGTCGTCAACCGCCGCGACGCGCAAGGCTGGCGGCGCGAGATCCGGTTTCCATTCGATCCGGGGTATCGTCAGGTCCGCATCGAGGCGATGTTCACCCCGTGCCATGTCCGGCTGTTCGCTGATGGCCGCGATCTTGGGCGGTTCGATGCCTGGCCACGCCCCGATCGCGCCGGGCGCTACTTTCTGCGGCGCGGGTTTCCGGATCTGGCGCGCATTGCGTATGTGGAAATCGATGGCCCTGTGGTCTCTGGCAGCGTCCTGCTTGGGGGCGATGCCGCGCGCGACGCCCCGACAGGACCGGTGCTGAACGACGCGCTGGAACTGACCTTGCGCAAGACACCGGACCTGCCCGGTCACGGGGTGACGCTTCAGGCACAGGGTACGGCCGAAGCGATCCCGGCGGTGCTGCGCGGCCTGCCCTACGGCGATGGCGCGGGCAACCGGCTGCGGGAATGGGCGGCGGCGGTTCCGGGGCGCCTGTGGGATGCCAGCCCGCTGGCGCTGGATCTGTCGCTGATCGCACCTTCGGGCCGGGTGTTGGGCGCGGAAAGGATTTCCCGCCAACAGATGGCGGCGCATATCGCCACCCTGGCCGAATCCCGGGCCCTGGTTCAGGATGACCGCGCCGCGTTGCAGGCCGTGGAACACGCCCGCCATGCAAGGCTGTTGCCGGATCTGACGCCGCCCCAGCGCCATGCGGTGCTGGCGGCCGCCAACCGGTTTCGGCTGGGGGCCTATCTGACCGAGGGGCAAGCGATTGCGTCCCCGACCCCGCGCAATGCAGCCCCGCCGCCGCCCGGTGCCGACACCGCGGCGCAACGCCAGGGCCTGCTGCGCAACCGCTTCACCCAGCACATGCGCGAGAACCCCGAGGCATCGCCGGTGGCGGTTCTTGAGCGGCTTTGGGCCGAGGAGTCCACGCCAAGGCCCCTGCGCGCGACACTGCTGACCACGCTGACCGAATGGTTCTGCCTGAACGACGATCCGCGCAACGCCGCGCGGCTCTGGCTGGATCAGGGATTGGCCCGTCCGGGCCCGGCCTCGTCGGGCGATC
>CAJQNQ010000279.1 GCA_905479725.1 uncultured Paracoccaceae bacterium
GTTGAAGGTCTGCAGCGTGTTCAGGAAGAAATCACGATCCATCACCGAGGTGTTGGACAGCATTTCATAGACCTTTTCGGTGCGCGCCAGGTCCAGATATGTCGAAACCGACCCGGTTTGCAGGTCGAAGTCGAGCAGGCAGACGCTGGGCGCGTCCTTGCCCGCATTGGCGATCTCCCAGGCCAGATTGACGGCAAAGGTGGTTGCGCCGGTGCCGCCGGCCAGCGGCTGAATGGCATAGACCGCGCCCTGCTTTCCGGTCCGAGAGGCGTTCTGGGCTGGGACCATGAGCGTTTCGACGCTGGGCTGGTCCATGCGCTTGATGGCGTCATGCAGCGCGCCTTCGGGCAGCGGGTACGGCACAAAGTCCGAGGCCCCCAGGCGCAGCAGACGGTGCAGCGCGATTGGTCCGAGTTCTTCGGCGATCAGCAGCACGCGGATGCCCAGGGTGTTGGCGCGCTGGATCACCGCTTCGATCAGCGCCATGTTGCCGTCGTCCTCATCGTCGATGGCGATGGCCAGGAATTCCAGCGACCTGGCGTCGGGCTGGTCCATGTATTTCAGGGCGCTGGGAAAGGTCAGATCGCCCCAGGATTCACCGAGTTCAAGTTCCATGTCTTCGATGAGAAGGTCGAAATTCTGGACATCCCGCGATACCGTGCAGGCACGGATCGGCGCGGAAAGACTGGGCTTGGCGTTCGAGCTGGACATGATCTTATCATCCTCCGGGCACTGCGTTCTGCAGGCCAATGGCACCTGGTTACATCACACACCGTTACCGAATCCGGGAACGGGGCCTGCAACCAACATCAGGGGGAATTCTGTCCATAATTGGGCTAAAAAATCGTAATTGTCTGTCGGAACAAGAAGAAAAAATGCGAACACCCTGCCATCGGTGATGGCAGGGTGCGACGAGTTGCTTCCGGCCCTGGGGACCGAAGGCGGGGAAAATCAGTCGACTATGGGGCGCTGGGTGGCGCTTTCAATGAACTCGCGCTGGATCACCTGGCCATACTGGCCGTTGATGATCGTCGGGGATTGCTGCCAGAAACCGGACACTTCTGTCACGGTGCGCCGGTTCTGCCGCTCGCGTTCCGTGGTCTGGATCAAGGGTTGTGTTTCGCCTTCGCTGACCACCGCCTGAAGCCGGTTGCGCGGCACACCGTTGCGGATCAGGAAGGCGACAACCGTGCGCGCGCGGCGCATGCCAAGCCGACGGTTGGCCGCCGCCGAGCCCACGGCATCGGTGTGGCCGTAGACGCGGAACATGGCTTCGGGAAACTGGCCGATCCAGTCCGCCTGGCGTAGCAGAATGGCGCGCGCGGGGCCATCCAGGTAGGTGCTGTTGAAATCGAAGGTCACGGTGGTAGGCACATCCAGCGCGAAACGCTCTGCCAGGTCAATGACGTAAGGAAGCTGCCCGGATTGAACCAGGATGTTGTTGGCTGTCGGGTTGCCAAAGCCGCCTTCGTCAAGCTCCGAGCCGACTTCGACTCCGGCCGTGCAGGCCGCCAGCGGTAGTGCCGCGAGGCCGACGATCAGGGTGCGACGTGATACTTGCATGGGTCGTCTCCTGCCTCAGTCCAACACATAGCCGTAACCGCCGCGGAATTCCTGCCGCGCCACTTCGGACGCGCCAGACCCGTCGGTCAGTTGGCCATTCAGGAACAATTGCTGCTCGTCGGGCAGGCGCACGCGGTCCGTGGGCAGTTGCAAGGCCTCGCCCCGGGTCGGAGAAACCAGATGCGCCGTCACGAAGATCACCAGCTCGCTTTGGTCGCGCTGGTAGTCCGAACTGCGAAACAGAGCGCCCAGGATGGGGATATCGCCCAGCCACGGCACCTGCGCGACCGATCCCTGGAAATCATCCTGCAACAATCCGGCGATGGCAAAGCTTTCGCCGTCGCGCAGTTCCACGGTGGTCGAGGTCTGGCGCCGCCGGAACCCGGGAACAGACACACCGCCGGTCGTCACTGTGGTCGACGCATCAAGGCTGCTGACCGAAGCATCCATCTGCAAATTGATCGCGCCGCCTTCCTGCACGCGGGGCGTGAAGGCCAGTTGGACACCGAATGGCCGGTAGTCGATGGTCACCTGGCCGCTGTCACCCAGAACCGGCACGGGGAATTCACCGCCCGCAAGGAAGCTGGCTTCCTGCCCGGACAGCGCCGTCAGACTGGGCTCGGACAGGGTCCGGGCCAGGCCATTGGTTTCCATGGCTTCCAGCATGACCTGGAACTGCACATTGCCGATCGCGAAGCCACCCGTAATTGTTGCGGCGGCATTGGCGCCGGACGGGGTCAATGTTCCGGCCAGCGCACTGGCCGTCAACGCCGGCGTTCTGAAGCCGCCGGTTCCAAGCGCGCTGCTGCTATTGCCGACCGCAAAGCTGCCGGCCAGGTTCTGCGCGACGCCGCGCTGCACCTCCGAAAAGCGCACGCGCAGCATGACTTGCTGTGTGCCGCCAATGCTCATCAGGTTGGACACCCGGCCGGGCGCGTATCTTTCCGCCAGTTGCAGGGCCGCATCCAGTCGCTCGGTGGTCGAAACCAGGCCCGACAGCACGATGCCATCATTGGCGGTGCGCACTTCGATCGAC
>CAJQNQ010000280.1 GCA_905479725.1 uncultured Paracoccaceae bacterium
CCTTTGTCGTCGATGGCGAGGGCAATATCATCATGCGGTTCACCGGCCCGCTGTCCGAAAGCTCGGTCGAATCGCGGCTTCGG
The DNA here is from genome assembly GCA_905479725.1 of uncultured Paracoccaceae bacterium. Lineage (GTDB taxonomy): Bacteria > Pseudomonadota > Alphaproteobacteria > Rhodobacterales > Rhodobacteraceae > Pararhodobacter. Next base: position 84 of record CAJQNQ010000280.1, read on the forward strand.
CCGGCCATGGAACGTGCGGCGGGTGGCAGTTGACCCTCACGCCGCCAGACCAAGCCGCGCCAGACCAAGCCGCGCCAGACCACACGGCGCCAGACCACACGGCGCCAGATGACGCCCGGCTGACCGTCCAGGGGCTGGACGCGCGCGGCGATGGCAGGGTTCTGGCATTGGCCTGCGGCGCACTGGCGCATGAAATCATCGCCCTCAAGGCGATGAACGGCTGGTCGCATCTGGACCTGCACTGCCTGCCCGCAAACCTGCATCTGCGCCCTGAAAAGATCCCCGACGCCGTCGAGGCCGCGGTCCACAAGTTCCGGCCACGATACGACAGCATTTTCATCGTTTACGCCGATTGCGGCACCGGTGGGCTGCTGCAGAGCCGCTGCGATGCGCTGGGCGTGCAGATGATTGAAGGGCCGCATTGCTACGCATTCTTTTCCGGCACCGCCGATTTTGTCGCGGCGTCTGAACACGAGATCACGGCCTTCTACCTGACCGATTTTCTAGTCCGCCAGTTCGAAGCCTTCGTCTGGCGCCCCATGGGGTTCGACAAACATCCCGAACTGATCGACATGATGTTCGGCAATTACGAGAAGATGATCTATCTGGCGCAAACCGACAACGCCGATCTGGACCGCATGGCGCAAGGCTGGGCGCAGCGCATGAACCTGCAATATGAACGCCGCCTGACCGGCTACGGCGACCTTGCCGGCGCGCTGGCCCAGGCCGCATCGCGCGGCTGAGTGCGTCAGCGGGAACTTGTCACCGCCGCGCTGTGACCCTACTGTAGGCGCTGATCCCTCGGCATAGACGCCCATGACCCCGCATGACCTAGAACAATCCGCCGCTCAGCCCGGCCAGACCGACAGCCTGTCCCTGGTTGAGCGATACCGGCTGCAAACCTGGTTCCTGGGCATCATCGCCTTTTCGATGATCCTGTTCCTGCTGGTTCAGGCACGGTTTATCCTGATTTCGCTGGTCATCGCCATCATCCTGTTTTCGCTGACCGCTGATGCCATCACCGCCTTTTCGCGGCTGCGCATCGGTTCGTGGAAGATCACCAACTGGCTGGCCTCGATGGCGGCATTCACGCTGATCGCCGTTGTGTTGCTGACCCTGTCGGCCATCGTCATCAGCCAGGTCAACGCCGTCGTCACCACGACCCTGACCTACACCGATCAGGCAATCGCCGCCGTGGCCCGCCTGGCCGCGCTCTATTCGCCCGAGGCCGAGGCCACGGTCGAAGCCTCGATCCGCTCCATCGAGGTGTCCGGCTATCTCAGTGCGCTGGCCGGGCAGGCATCGAACCTGCTCTCCGCCACGACGCTGGTGATCCTGTTCGTCGGTTTCATGTTCGCCGAACGGCTGTGGTTCAACACCAAACTGGAAAACCTGATGCACGACCGCGCCAAGGCGCAACGCGTCGGGCGGATCATCCACTCCATCGTCCGCCGGGTGAACCATTACCTGCTGGTCAAGACCGGCGTCAGCGCGACTACCGCCGTTGCCGTTTATGCCCTGATGACCGCCTTCGGGCTGGAATTCGCCGGACCCATGGCGATCCTGACCTTCATCCTGAACTACATTCCGTCGGTCGGCTCGATCATTGCCACGATCCTTCTGGGGGTCGTCGCGCTGATCCAGGTGCCCGAACCAGCCACGGCGCTGCTGGTCTTTGTCATCGCCGGCATGGTGCAGTTCATGCTGGGCTCGGTGATTGACCCGATGCTGATGGGCCGCGCGCTGCGGGTCTCCAGCTTCGGCATCATCGTCTCGCTGTCCTTCTGGGGCGCGGTCTGGGGCATCCCGGGCATGTTCCTGGCCGTGCCGATCATGGTCGCCGCGATGATCGTCTGCTCGCACATCCCGTCGGCCCGACCCGTGGCGGTGCTGCTGTCGCGTGAGGGCTTGCCAGAATATGAGGACGACGAGATCGAACCGGTGGCGATGGAACTGCCGCGCGCGGCGGAGTGAACCGGACAGCAAATCGCTTCCCCGCACCAGCCCTCAAGATGGACAATCAAGTGTCCGGCCAGCGCCCATGCCAACGGTGTGCGGCCGCAATTTGCTGCACAAATCGCTTACCCGCACCAGCCCTCAAGATGGACAATCAATTGTCCATCTTGAGGGCTGAAATAAACGCGGTTTGGGGGATTTCGACCTTGCCGAACTGGCGCATCTTCTTCTTGCCCGCTTTTTGCTTGTCCAGCAGCTTGCGCTTGCGGGTGGCGTCGCCGCCGTAGCATTTGGCGGTCACGTCCTTGCGCAGCGCGGCGATGGTTTCGCGGGCGATGACCCGCCCGCCGATGGCCGCCTGGATCGGGATCTTGAACATGTGCCGCGGGATCAGATCCTTGAGCTTTTCGCACATCGCCCGCCCGCGCATTTCAGCGCGGTCACGGTGGACCATCATCGACAGCGCATCCACCGGTTCCTCGTTCACCAGGATCGACATCTTGACCAGATTGTCCACGCGGTAGCCGGTGATCTGGTAATCGAAACTGGCGTAACCCTTTGTTACGGATTTCAGACGATCATAGAAATCGAACACCACTTCATTGAGCGGGAGGTCATAGACAACCATCGCCCGGGTGCCCGCATAGGTCAGCTCTTCCTGAATGCCGCGGCGGTCCTGGCACAGCTTCAGCACATCGCCCAGATATTCATCGGGCACCATGATCGTCGCCTTGATGCGCGGCTCCTCGATGTGATCGACATGCGTCAGATCCGGCATGTCGGCGGGGTTGTGCAGATCCTGCCGCGTGCCGTCGCGCATGTAGATGTGATAGACCACCGACGGCGCTGTGGTGATCAGATCCAGATCGTATTCGCGCTCCAGCCGGTCGCGGACCACTTCCAGATGCAAGAGGCCCAGGAACCCGCAGCGGAACCCGAAGCCCAGCGCCGCCGATGTCTCCATTTCCGAGCTGAAACTGGCGTCGTTCAGTTGCAGTTTCTCGATCGCGTCGCGCAGATCCTCGAAATCGTTGGCGTCGACCGGGAACAACCCGCAGAACACCACCGGCTGCGCGGGTTTGAACCCCGGCAATGGCTTCTCGCAGCCCTTCTTTTCGGACGTGATCGTATCCCCGACGCGGGTGTCACGGACCTGCTTGATCGACCCCGTCCAGATGCCGATCTCACCGGGGCCCAATTCGGCGATATCCACCATCTGCGGCTTGAGCACGGCCAGTTTGTCGACCCCGTAGACCGCGCCGGTCTGCATCATCTTGATCCGGTCGCCCTTGCGGACCACGCCGTCGATGACGCGGATCAAGACGACGACGCCCAGATAGCTGTCATACCAGCTGTCAACCAACATCGCCTTGAGCGGCGCGTCGCGCTCGCCCCTGGGTGCAGG
>CAJQNQ010000281.1 GCA_905479725.1 uncultured Paracoccaceae bacterium
CGAAGCGGTGGTGAACGCGCTGGACGCGGCGACGCGGGACGAGTTGCTGGGCCTGTTCCCGGCGCTGGGAGCCGTGGGCTTCGCGGCCGCGCGCCCGGTTCTGAGCGGCGCCGAGGCCCGGATGCTGTTCGCCGCCTGAGCCGCCGCGCGATCAGGAGACGCGAAAGGGCCGCCCCTGCCGGGCGGCCCTTTTGGCTGTGACGGGGGGCGGCGCGTCTCGGGGGCGGATGCCCCCTCGACGCGCCGGTGGGTCTTGGCCCACGGGCCGCCCGGGCTGGGGCTGCGCCCCCTCCCGGACCCACCCCCGCGCCAGGTGAGTATTTGGGGAAAGATGAAGGGGGTCAGGTCTTGAGCGCTGCGAGGGCCCGGGCCAGGTCCAGTTTTCCGTCATAGAGGGCGCGGCCCGAGATGGCGCCGTTGAGCGGCGCGCCGCAATCGCGCAGGGCGATGAGATCGGCCAGCGACGACACACCGCCCGAAGCAATCACCGGGATGGCGGTGGCGCGTGCCAGAGCGGCGGTGGCAGCGATGTTTGGGCCCTGCATCGCGCCATCGCGGTCGATATCGGTGTAGATGATCGCCGCGACGCCGGCATCCTCAAACGCGCGCGCGAGATCGGTGATCATGACATCGGTTTCATCGGCCCAGCCCCGGGTGGCGACGCGCCCGCTGCGCGCATCGATGCCGACCGCGATCTGGCCGGGAAAGGTGCGCGCGGCCTGGCGCACCAGGGCCGGATCCTCGACCGCGACGGTGCCCAGGATCACGCGGGTCAGCCCCTTGGACAACCAGGTTTCGATTGTTGCCATGTCGCGAATTCCGCCGCCCAGCTGGCACGGTATGTCCAGCGCCGCGAGGATGGCGTCGACCGCGCCGCCATTGACCGGTTTGCCGGCAAAGGCGCCGTTCAGATCGACCAGATGCATCCATTCGGCGCCCTGATCGGCGAAGGCCCGGGCCTGGGCGGCGGGGTCGTCGTTGAAAACTGTCGCCTGATCCATGGCGCCCTTGTAAAGGCGCACGCATTGACCATCCTTGAGATCGATGGCGGGATAAAGGATCATGGCGGCCTCCTGCGTGGTTGCCGCGGTTTAGCCTGCGCCGCGGCGGGATGCAATCGACCCCGAGGGAGGGCTGGCGCGGGCCATGTTGACCGGCGGCTGGAACGGAAAAACGAGGTGAAACGATGGAAATCTGGGGGCTGAAAACCTGCGATACGTGTCGAAAGGCGCGCAAGGCGCTGCCGGATGCGGCGTTTCGTGATGTGCGGGCGGTCCCTTTGCGGGACGCTGAAATCGCGCGGGTTCTGGCGGCATTTGGCGACGCGGCGGTCAACAAGGCATCAACCACGTGGCGCGCGATGGCCGAGGCCGAGCGGCGGGCGGGGCCCGCGGCGTTGCTTGCAGCGCATCCGGCCCTGATGAAGCGGCCGGTGATATGGACTGACGGGGGCGGGTATCTGGGATGGAGCCCGGCGGTCCGCGCGGCGCTGGGGCTGGCGTGAGGGCGGGGCCCAGGGTCTGGGTTCTTTCTGGCTGTTCGGGTGGCGGTAAATCGACCTTGCTTCGGGCGCTGGCGGACAAGGGGTTTGCCGGGATCGCCGAGCCGGGGCGCCGTCTGGTGGCCGATCCTGACGAGCCCGCCCCCTGGTCTGACCCCGAAGGCTTTTCGCGCCGCGCGATCGATATGGCTTTGGCCGACCTGCAAGGCATGCAGGCGCTGCCCGGGCCAGTGTTCCTTGACCGTGGGCTGGGCGACGCCCTGGCCGCGTATGAGCGCGCCACGGGGCGGGAGCATCCGGCAGCCGCCGGGCTTGCCGGCCGGTTCGCGGCTCCGGTTTTCATGGCCCCGCCCTGGCCGGAAATCTACACGCAGGACGCCCAAAGACGGCACGGTCTGGACGCGGCGGTGGCAGAGTATGAATTTCTGAGCGCGTTCTATCCGCGCCACGGCTACCGGGTCGTCCTGTTGCCCAGGGTGTCCGTGCCGGACAGGGTTGCCTTCGTGCTGGCGCGAATCACGCCGTAACGCGGAACGCAGCAAAAAGGCCCTGCCTTCGAATGAAGGCAGGGCCCGATTTTCAGGCGCCCCAATTGCCGGGCGCAGCGCGCGATTCGCTGATTACAGCAGCTTGAGTTCAGCTGCCGAAGCGCGGCCATCGCGGCCGGACTGAAGATCGAATTCGACCTTCTGGTTGTCCTGCAGACCTGTCAGCCCGGCGCGTTCAACTGCCGAGATATGGACGAAAACGTCCTTGCCACCACCATCAGGGGCGATGAAGCCGTAACCCTTGGTGGAGTTGAACCATTTTACGGTGCCAGTGGCCATATCCGTATCCTCTTCATAGTATTCCCAGAAGCGAGATTGCCCCCGGGCCGTGCAGCCAAGCCTAGGTCGTGCGGGCTGCCTGGAAGAGGCGGGCGGACGCAGATAAGTCGGTTGTCACGGGCGAATAGTGCCAGATTCTACGAAAGAAGCAAGGTGCCATTGGGATCAGAGGCAAATCAGGCACAGTTTGATGCCCGATGGCTTGACTTTCGGCGGTTTGCGGCCCATTGCCCGCCATACCCGGCCTTTACACGTCTTTCGCGTGACTGGCCAGCGACGGGATATGGCCTGCATCGTCTCGCCCGTCGCCATCGTCACCTGAAAGGACGTACATGACCGATTTTTCGATGCTCGGGCTTTTCCCGGGCCTGTTGACCGCGCTTGAGCGCATGGGTCTGCAAACCCCCACCCCGATTCAGGCCCGTGCCATTCCGTCCGTCATGGATGGGCGCGACCTGCTGGGTCTGGCGCAAACCGGCACCGGCAAGACACTGGCCTTTGGCCTGCCCATGGTGCACGCCCTGCAAGGCGCCGGGAGGCCAGAGCCGAAATCGGCGCGGGCGCTGATCCTGGCGCCGACGCGCGAATTGGTGAACCAGATCGCCGAGGCGCTGACGGAACTGACCCATGGCATGCAGACCAGCGTCGTCAAGGTTGTCGGCGGCGCCTCGCTGAACCGGCAGACCGACCGGCTGGCGCGCGGCTGTGATATTCTGGTGGCGACGCCCGGACGTCTGATCGACCTGCTGGACCGCCGTGCGGTCAGCCTGGACAAGGTGCGCATGCTGGTTCTGGACGAGGCCGACCAGATGCTGGATCTGGGCTTTATTCATGCGCTGCGCAAGATCGTTGGCTATCTGCCGGCGAAGCGCCAGACGCTGCTGTTCTCGGCGACGATGCCCAAACAGATGACCGAAATCGCCGACGCCTATCTGGACCGGCCGATCAAGGTTCAGGTCTCGCCCCCCGGCAAGGCGGCGGACAAGGTCGAACAGGCCGTGCATTTCATTCCGCAGGGCGACAAGGCCAAGCTGCTGGAGAGCTATCTGCTGGAGCACCGCGACGAAGCGGCGCTGGTTTTCTCGCGCACCAAGCACGGGGCGGAGAAGCTTTATCGCCTGCTGGAGAAATGGGGCTTTTCCGTGGGCTCGATCCACGGCAACAAGAGCCAGAATCAGCGCGAGCGCACCCTGGCCGCGTTCCGGTCGGGTGAACTGAAGGTGCTGGTGGCGACGGATATGGCCGCGCGCGGGCTGGACATTCCGCTGGTGCGTCACGTCTACAACCTGGATCTGCCCAACGTGCCTGAAAACTACATCCACCGGATCGGCCGCACGGCCCGGGCCGGGCGCGACGGGCGCGCGGTGGCGTTCTGCGCCCCGGCGGAAATGGCCGATCTGCGCGGCATCGAGGCCCTGACCAAGGTCAGCATCCCGGTGATTGGCGGCGCGCCCTGGGGAATTCAGGAGTCCGACGAGGCCCGCGCCAAGGCGCGTCAGGCGCAAAACCAGAAGCGAGGCGGTGGCGGCGGCGGGCGTCCGGGGGCGAAATCTGGCCCGAAAACCGGTGCGAAACCGGCGCGTTCAGGCGCACCTGGCGGCGCCAAGAAGACCGGCGGAAAACCCGGCCTGCATCCGGCCTATGCCGAGGAATTCGGCGGCGACAAGCGCCGGCGTCCGGCGGGTGGAAACCGTGGGCGGCGGGCTGGAAGCGGTCGCCGCGATGGCTGAGGCCGTTTGATTGCCGGTTGAAAGCCGACTGCGTCGGCTTGACGTGAGTATTTGAAGAAAGATGAAGAGGGGCGTTTGGCCCCTCCGGGGCGGCGGGTTTTCGCCGTTCCAGGCGCTGGTGCGCCGCCGCGCCACCGATGCACCCGCGCCAACTATTTGCAGCGTTCGGGCGCTTTGGTCAGGGATTTGCGCAGCGCGACGTCGTCCCGCCGGGATGTCACGGGCGGGTAGACAAGGTTCTCGCCGGATTATCCTGACCCGGGCGCAGCGCCCTTTTGGGGGCGGTCGTGGAAACCGGGAGATCGGCGCAAGGCGCGTCAGGCCATTGCTGCCAGCCGGGCGATGGCTTCCTTCAGGCGTGCGGCTTCGTCCTGTTTTTCGGCCAGCTGGGCCTGCGCGTCCTCGACCACCTCCGGCGCGGCGTTGGCGATGAATTTGGGGTTGTTCAACCGCCCTTTCAGCCCGCCCATGTCCTTTGCCAGCTTTTCCAGCGATTTTGACAGGCGCGCGGTTTCCCCGGCGATGTCGATGACGCCGTCCAGCGGCAAGGCGAAAGTGGCGCCTTCGACCGCCACGGTCAGCGCCCCCTTGGGCAGGGCGCTGGCCGGGGTCAACCCGTCCAGACGCGCGAGGCGTTCGATCAGTGCCACGTTGCGGGTGTAGGCGCCCTGCGCTGCGGTATCGCGATCCAGCACCAGCATCGGCAGCTTCAGACCCACCGGAACCCGCATCTGGGTGCGAGACGAGCGCACGGCTTCGATCAGCCCGATCACCCAGCCCATTTCGCGGTCGGCCTCGGTATCGGCGATTTCGGGGCCGTAGGTGGGCCAGTCGCCATGCACCAGCATCTTCGTGCGGGTCCCGGTCAGGCCCCAGAGTTCCTCGGTGATGAAGGGCATGATGGGGTGGAGCAGGATGAAGCATTGATCCAGCACCCAGCGCATGGTGGCGCGGGTTTCATCCGCCGCGTCACCGTCGAACAGCGGTTTTGCGAATTCGACATACCAGTCGCAGACCTTGCCCCAGACAAAGGCGTAAAGCGTTTGCGCGGCGTCGTTGAACCGGTAGTTGTTCAACGCCTCGTCCACCGCCACGCGGGCGCGGGCGGTTTCGCCGATGATCCAGCGGTTGGCGGTTTGCGTGGCCTGCGGGATGCCCGGCGATGCGGGACCGTCAAACACGCCGTTCATCTCGGCAAAGCGCGTGGCGTTCCACAGTTTGGTGGTGAAGTTGCGGTAGCCGGTGATGCGCTGGGTGTCCATTTTCAGCACGCCGCCAAGCGAGGCCATCGCCGCGTTGGTAAAGCGCAGCGCGTCGGCGCCGAATTCGTCGATGATCTCCAAGGGGTCCACCACGTTGCCGGTGGATTTGGACATCTTCTTGCCCTTGGCGTCGCGCACCAGGCCATGCAGGTAGACGGTGTGGAACGGCACCTGACCCGTCACGGCCAGTTGCATCATCATCATCCGTGCGACCCAGAAGAACAGAATGTCCTGCCCGGTGATCAGCACATCGGTGGGGAAGTATTTTTGCAGTTCCGGGGTTTCTTCGGGCCAGCCCAGCGTGCCGATGGGCCACAGGCCCGAGGAGAACCAGGTGTCGAGGACGTCGGGGTCGCGGGTCAGGTTTTTGCCGGGGGCCTGTGACTGCGCATCGGCTTCGGAGGGCGCGCAATACTCGTTTCCGTCTTCATCATACCACACCGGGATCTGATGGCCCCACCAGAGTTGGCGTGAGATGCACCAGGGTTCTATGTTTTCCAGCCAGTGGTAATACACCTTCTCGCCGCTTTCGGGCAGGATGCGGGTCATGCCGGCGTGCTCATCGAAGGTGCCCGCGCGCTGGGCGTCGCAGCCTTTGCGCACCGCGTCCAGGGCGGGTTCGACGATCTTGGCGGTGTCCACGAACCATTGATCGGTCAGGAACGGTTCGATCACGACCTTGGAGCGGTCGCCGAAGGGCTGCATGATCTTTTTGGACTCAACAACCGCCACCAATTCCAGATGTTCGGCACGGGTTTCCGAGTCGATGGATTTGACCAGTTCGGTCACCGCCAGCCCTTCGGCGTTGATCGCGTCGATCACCGCCTTGCGCGCCTCATAGCGGTCCAGCCCGCGCAGTTCGGTTGGCACCAGATTGATCTGCGTCACGTCGCCCGCCTCACGTTCGCCGCGCGCGATCAGCCCGGCGATGGTGGCGCTTTCCTCATAGGGAAACCCATCGGCGCGCATATGGGCCTTGGTGTCCATGAGGTTATAGAGCGGGATGCCATTGCGCTTGGCGACGGCGTAGTCGTTGAAGTCATGCGCGCCGGTGATTTTGACCGCGCCCGAGCCGAAGTCGGGATCGGGGTAGTCGTCGGTGATGATCGGGATCAGGCGGCGGTGTTCCTTTGGCCCCACGGGGATTTCGCACAGCATCCCGACAATGGGCTTGTAGCGCTCATCATC
>CAJQNQ010000282.1 GCA_905479725.1 uncultured Paracoccaceae bacterium
TGTCGGACATCACGCCATAGCCCACGCCCTTGCGCACCAGTTCCCAGCCGAACACGCCGTTCTGGCTGAAGGCGCGGATCTTGTCGGCGCTGACCGGCAGGCCGACGCGGTGCAGTTCGCGCGCCATGGTTTCAGGTTCGGCCAAGCCGACCAGCGGCAGGTCGGCCAGATCCGCCGGCGTGCGCGGATGCCCGTAGCGGCGCAGGAACGCGGGCGCGGCATAGATCAGCCCCTTGTCCTGGGACACCAGCCTGGCGACCAGATCGGGCGCTTCGGGGCGCACATGGCGGATCGCGATATCGGCTTCGCGGCGCAGCAGATCGCTGAGCGCGTTGGTCGCCAGGACCTCGATCGTGATCTGCGGCTGCGCGGCGCACAGATCGGCGATGATATCGGGCAGAATATAGGCGGCCATCACATCGGTGGCGCTGATGCGGACCGTCCCCTGAATTTGCGTCGCGCGGCCCTCGGCGGTCAGGGCCAGGCTTGTCGCGGCCTCGGCCATGGCGCGCACGTGCTCCAGCAGATCCTGGCCTGATTGCGTCAGCAACAAACGGCGCCCAGCGCGTTCGAACAGCGTCACGCCCAGCCGCGCCTCCAGCGTCGAGACCTGTCGGCCCAGCGTGGGCTGCGCCAGACCCAGCGCGCGGGCCGCCGCCGACAGGCTGCCTTCCTCGGCCGTGGCCAGAAACGCCCGGACCTGGTTCCAGTCAAAGGATATCGCCTGCCAGTTCATGCATGATTGCATACCATAGATGCCAAAACATGCAATTTTCTTGAACGCCCGAACCCTGTATGCTGCGCGCAGACACAGGAAAGATCAAACCATGACGACACAGACAGCCCATGAATCCGCACCCTTCTGGGACAGGCTGGCCCGCAGATACGCGCGCCAGAAGATCGGCAATCTGCCGGCCTATGAAAAGACGCTGGCGCAGACCCGCGCCTATCTGAAACCCACGGACAACGTGCTTGAACTTGGCGCGGGCACGTCCTCGACCGCTGTGCTGCTCGCGCCCGATGTGGCACGCTACACGGCCAGCGATATCTCGTCCGAGATGGTCCTGATCGGGCAGGAGAAACTGGCGCAGTCCGGTCTGGAGAATCTGCGCATCGTTCAGGGAGCGCTGGGCGACACCGCGCTGGGGGATGGCCCCTTTGATGCCATTCTGGCGTTCAACCTGCTGCATCTGGTGCCCGATGCCCCGTCTGACATCTCCCGCGCCTTTGCGATGCTGAAACCCGGCGGGATGTTCATTTCCAAGACCGTGTGCCTGACGGGACGCTATGCGCTGCTGCGCCCGGTGATCGGCGCCCTGCATCTGATGGGCAAGGCCCCGTCCGTCGCCTATCTGTCACCCCAATCGGTGGCCCGGATGATGACCGATGCCGGGTTCCAGATCGTCGAGGCCAACAATCCTTCGGGCGCGCAAACCGGGCATTTCATCGCCGCGCGCAAACCCTGATCGCGGCGATCAGGCGGCTGGACAAGGGCGCAAGCGCCCCCTAGCCTTGCCCCGCCTTTGGGGAGGGGCGCAGCACCATGGCCGACGCACAATGACCGACGCACAATGACCGACGACGTGATGCAGGTGGCCGAGGCCCCGGCAGGCCTGCCGGACACGGCGGAGCGTCTGCTGCGCGGGCTGGGCGCCGGGCCGTTCGCGGTGGTCATCGTCTTCGTGTCGCCCCACGCGCGGGTCGATGACACGATGCGCAGGCTGTCGGTCGCGCTGTCGCCGTCGCCGGTGATCGGCTGCACCACGGCGGGCGAGATCGGCCGTCAGGGCTATGCCGAGGACAGCGTCATTGCCATCGCCCTGCCCGCCCGGCTGTTCCGCGCGGCGCCGTTGCTGATCGCGGATCTGGGGTCGCTGGACGCGCAGGCCGTGATCGGCGACATGATCCGCGCGCGCGGCGCGCTGATGCGGCAGGCGCCGGACTGGGCGCATGAATTCGCCTTTCTGATGGTCGACGGCCTGTCCACGAAAGAGGACGCGCTGGCGGCGGCGCTGGCGCCCGGCCTGGGATCGGTCCCCCTGTTCGGCGGCTCGGCCGCCGATGGTGCGCGCTTCTTGCAGACCTTCGTCTATTTCCAGGGTCGGCCGCTGCGCAACGCCGCCGTTCTGACGATGATCCGCAGCGCCTGCCCGGTGCGGGTGTTCAAGTTCGATCATTTCGAGCCCACGGCGCAGCGCATGGTGGTCACCGGCGCGGATCCGTTGCGCCGGCTGGTGCAGTCGATCAACGCCGAACCCGCCGCGCTGGAATACGCCCGCTTGCTGGGCAAGGATCCCGGGCAACTGACGCCCTTCACCTTTGCCGCGCATCCGGTCGTCGTGCGCCTTGGCGGGCAGCATCATGTGCGCTCGATCCGGCAGGTGGACGAGAACGGCGATCTGGTGTTCTTTTCCGCGATCGACGAGGGCATGGTGCTGACACTGGCCGAGCCCCAGGACGTGGCGACGCATCTGGCCCGGGAGCTCGACGGCCTGGCCGAGCCGACCCCGCCCGCCGCGATCCTGGCCTGCGACTGCGTGCTGCGCCGGATCGAGGTGCAGGAAAAGCAGATGACCGCGCAGATATCGACGCTTTTGCGCGCGCATGACGTGGTCGGCTTTTCGACCTATGGCGAGCAGCTCAATTCCATGCATGTCAAC
>CAJQNQ010000283.1 GCA_905479725.1 uncultured Paracoccaceae bacterium
TGCTGGCGCAGATCGCCGCCTCTGCGCTGTTTGCCAGGGCCACGCTGTGCGTGGCCCCCGCCAGCCCGGGCAAGGCCGAGCGGCTCTGGCCGGTGATGCATCACCCGCGCTCGACCCTGTATGTCAACCTGCACGAAGCGCGCCTGCTGTGCGACCGTCCCTTTGCCAGCAGCGCCGAGGCCGCCCAGGGCCTTGTCCGGGCCGGTGCCACGCGGGCGCTGGTGACGGACGGCGCGCGCGATGCCTCCGACGCGGCCGCGGGGCGCGCGACGGTGACCCTGCCCGCACGGGTGGTCGCGGCGCGGCGCGTCACCGGCGCCGGCGATACGTTCATGGCCGCGCATATCTTCGCCGAAAGCGCTGGCGCCTCGCCGCCCGAGGCCCTGACCCGTGCGCAAGCCGCCGCCGCCGCCTATGTCGCCTTCGAGGATACCGCCAGATGACCCAAGCCCCGCTTTGCTTTTCCCCCGAGGTCGCACAGGCCCGCGCCGAAGGCCGCGCCCTTGTCGCGCTGGAATCGACGATCATCACGCATGGCATGCCCTGGCCGCAAAACCGCGACACCGCGCGCCTGGTCGAGCAGGATATCCGTGACGCGGGCGCGGTCCCCGCGACCATCGCAATCCTGGACGGTCTGATCCACATCGGGCTGGACGCGCCCACGCTGGATCGGCTGGCGCAGGCGCAAGATGTCATGAAACTCAGCCGCGCCGATCTGGCGGTCTGCCTGGCCACGGGGCGCATGGGCGCCACCACCGTGGCGGCAACGATGATCTGCGCGCACCTGGCGGGCATCGCGGTGTTCGCGACCGGCGGTATCGGCGGTGTGCATCGCGGGGCCGAAGACAGCTTTGACATCTCGGCCGACCTGCAAGAGCTGGCCAAGACGCCCGTGACGGTGGTTGCTGCCGGGGCGAAAGCCATCCTGGACATTCCAAAGACCTTGGAAGTGCTTGAAACCCTTGGTGTTCCCGTTATCACCTATGGGCAGGACGCGCTGCCGGCCTTCTGGTCGCGCGACTCTGGCCTGCCGGCGCCTTTGCGCCTGGATCGGCCCGCCCAGATCGCCCAGTCACACCGGATGCGCGCCGCGCTGGAGCTTGCTGGCGGGCAATTGGTGACCAACCCGATCCCCGCTGACGCCGAAATTCCGCGCGCCGAGATCATGCCGGTCATCGAAGAGGCGCTGGCCGCGGCAAAAGCACAAGGGATCAGCGCCAAGCAGGTGACCCCCTTCCTGCTGGCCCGCATTTTCGAGCAAACGCAGGGCCGGTCCCTGACCGCGAATATCGCCCTGGTCCGCAGCAACGCCCAGCTGGGTGCCCAGATTGCCATGGAATTGAAGGCGCAAGGCTGACCACCGCGTCAATGGCGCTTCGCGCGGCGCCCTTGCGCTGGCCCCTGCGCCCCCATACATAGATTTGAACCTTGTCTCATTGGGCGCTTCCGGCATGTCCTCTCCCCCCCGTCCGCCCCGGCGCGGTTTCTTCGCGGGCCTGCGCGCCTCGTTCCTGACGGGACTGGTGATCGTGGCGCCCGCGGTGCTGACGATCTGGCTGATTACCACGGTTGTGGAATTCGTTGACAGCCGGGTGATCCCGCTGATCCCCGCCCGCGTCCTGCCCGAACAGATCACCACGCTCAACCTGCCCGGCCTGGGCGTGATCGTGGCGCTGGCCTTCACGCTGATCGTCGGCTGGCTGGCCAAGGGCTATATCGGTCGCAGCCTGATCCACTGGTCCGAGAATCTCGTGGCCCGCATGCCGGTCGTGCGCTCGATCTATAACGGGCTCAAGCAGATCGCCGAAACGGTGTTCGCGCAGGGAAATACTTCGTTCAAGAAAGCCTGCCTGGTGGAATACCCGCGCAAGGGCATCTGGGCGGTCGCCTTCGTCTCGACGGATACAAAGGGCGAAGTCGCCGGAAAGATCGCGGTGGACGAGGGGCTGACATCGGTCTTCCTGCCAACCACGCCGAACCCCACATCGGGCTTCTTGCTGTTCGTGCCCACGAAGGACTTGATCGTTCTGGACATGACCGTGGAAGAAGCCGCGAAACTGGTCATATCCGCCGGGCTCGTCGCGCCGGACCCGGAGAACCCGGGAAAGCTGCGGGTCAATGGCCGTCGGCGCGCCGGAAAACAGGAAACCGGACCGACGGCCCGCTAGCCGAACATCTGCACCAGATCGACAGAGCCGCGCCGGCCGATGTCCTCGCCATGCGCTGACAGGAATCCGTCCGCCGCGGTCCGGCCCGCGCGAAACAGGGTGTCCAGCAGCATCGGCGTCGGCGCGATCTTGCTGCGCGCGGACAATCCGCGCATCAGCACGTCGTCGGCGATCATGTGCACCAGAACATCCTTCATCGCGCCGGGGGTCAGACTGCCCTCGGCCAACAGGCGCTTGACGAAATGGATGGCGCGCAGGTCCCGCAGCAGGGCCGCGTTGAAGCTGATCTCATTGATCCGGTTCAGGATTTCGGGCGCGGACTCGGGCGCATCGGGGCGGAATTGCGGGTTGATCGACACGATCAGCAGATCGTCCGGCAAACTCGGATCATAGAGCGGATGCAGCGCCGGATTACCCGAATAGCCCCCGTCCCAATAGGCCTGACCGTCGATTTCGACCGCCTGGAACAGGGTCGGCAAACAGGCCGAGGCCAGGATCGCCTCGCGCGTCACGTCATGGCCGGTGAACACCCGCACCTTGCCGGTATGCGCATTGGTCGCGGCCACGAACAGGCGCGGGCCTTCATGGGCGCAGACCTCCTCCAGCCTGAACGCATCGACGACCGGCGCCAGGGGATTGCGCCACAGCGGCCCCCAGTCATAGGGGCTGATGACCTGCGCCGCCAGGTCGGCCGGCGATACTGGCATCAGCGTCTCGCTGACCTGCGCGGCCATTGCGGTCATCGAGGCCGAGGGCAGGAAGGGGCGAAACCAGCCCATGGCGCGCAGATCGCCGACGCCGCCGACGCGCTCCCACAGGGCGCGCAGATTGGCGCGCGCGCCGTCGCGCCCGCCCGTCACCAGCCCGGCTTTCAGCGCCGCGCCATTCAGCGCCCCCGCCGAAGTGCCGCTGATCGCGGCGATCTCCAGCCAGTCCTCGTCCAGCAACCGGTCCAGAACCCCCCAGGTGAAGGCGCCATGCGCGCCGCCGCCCTGCAACGCCAGATTGATCCGTTTCGTCTGCATGATCGCCCTCATCTTTGTGCGTGAAATATCCCGGGGGCGCGCCCGTCAGGGCGTGGTGGGGGCAGAGCCCCCAAACGGCGCACCGCCCCCCGAAGGGGGGGGCAAGCGCCGTCCGCACAGGTCAGGTTACAGTGCCGTCCAGCCGCCATCGACCGAAATGGTCGTCCCGGTGATCTGATCCGCCGCCGATGAACACAGGAAGGTCGCCACGCCACCGATCTGCTCGGTCGTGGCGAATTCGCCCGATGGCTGGCGCTCCAGCATCACCTGCTTGATGACCGTCTCGCGGTCCATGTTATGGGTCTTCATCTGCTCGGGGATCTGCTTTTCGATGATCGGCGTCAGCACATAACCCGGGCAGATCGCGTTGCAGGTCACCCCCTGGCCCGCCGCCTCCAGCGCGGTGACCTTGGTCAGGCCGACCACCCCGTGCTTGGCCGTGACATAGGCGGACTTGTAGGGCGAGGCCGTCAGGCCATGCGCCGAGGCCACGTTGATCACCCGCCCCCAGCCGCGCGCATACAGACCCGGCAGCGCGGCGGCCGTGCAATGAAAGGCCGAACTCATGTTGATGGCGATGATCGCATCCCACCTGTCTTGCGGGAATTCCTCGATTTTAGCGACATACTGGATGCCCGCATTGTTCACCAGGATATCGCAGCCGCCCGCCTGTTCGACCAGCGCGCGGCATTCTTCGGGCCGGGACATGTCGGCCTTGATGTAGCGCACGTTCACGCCGAACTCGGTCCCCAGACTGGCGGCCAGCGCGTGATCGCCCGCATCGTCGGTGAACGAGTTCAGGACCACGTCGGCCCCGGCGGCGGCCAATGACCGGGCAATGCCCAACCCGATCCCCGAGTTCGATCCGGTGACGATTGCGGTGCGCGATTTCAGGGGAGACTGTGACATTGGGCCCTCTTGCCGATGTTGCAGGTGCAGCATAGCGGGTAGCCTGCGGAACGCCAGAGACAAAAAAAGCGCCCGCACAAGGCGGGCGCAAGTCGTTGAGGCAGGTTTCATACAGGCAAGAAACCTATCGAGCAGTGCCCCCGTTATAGCGTTTCTATCTGAACTATCCAAGCTAAAAGTTTGATTACTGGGGCTTACGCGATTAGCAAGGGTTCACAGGGTTTCTGCCGAAGGGATTGTTTCCATGACATGCACAATCACATGCCGGGTTGTCATTCTGACCCTCGTGTTCACGCTATTTTCAACGCTGCAAACCCTGCTTTCCTCCCCGGCGTATGCGCAAACCCGGCATGGCATTGCTATGTATGGGGACCCCGCGCTGCCACAAGATTTCGTATCCTTGCCCTATGCCAACCCCGATGCGCCCCAGGGCGGACGACTCGTTTTTGCCGAGATCGGCGGCTTTGATTCGCTCAACCCCTATATCCTGCGCGGTTCGGCCCCCTGGGGTGTCAGCCTGTTGACCATGCAAAGCCTGCTGGGCCGGAACTACGACGAACCTTTCGGGCTTTACGGCGTTCTGGCCTCATCGGTCAAAACCGACGACGCCCGCAGCTTCGTGGAATTCACTCTGCGCGAATCGGCTCGATTCTCGGACGGGCAGCCGGTCACACTCGAAGATGTGATGTGGTCGTTCGAAGTTCTGGGCACCCAGGGGCACCCGCGCTACCGCAACGCCTGGGCCAAGGTGGCCACCATGGAGCAGACGGGCCCGGCCTCGGTGCGCTTTACCTTCACCGAGCCGGACCGCGAATTGCCGCTGATCCTGGGCCTGCGCCCGATCTTGCAGCGCGCGCAGTTCGACACCACGGCGGGTGGCCGGGACTTCGGCGCCTCGTCGCTGGAGCCGCTCGTCGGATCGGGCCCGTATGTCGTCGACAGCGTCGATCCGGGCCGCTCGATCACCTTCCGGCGCAACCGCGACTGGTGGGGCGACGCGCTGCCCTTCTTTGCCGGCCAGCATAATTTCGACGAGATCCGATATGAATATTTCGGCGATCAGGCCGTCGCCTTCGAGGCGTTCAAGGCCGGGCTGATCAGCGTCTGGCGCGAGCCCAACGCCGCACGCTGGGCCGACAGCTATGACTTCCCCGCCGTGACCGACGGGCGTGTGCGGCGCATCGAGGTGCCGCATCAGCGACCGTCCGGGATGAGCGGCTTCGCCTTCAACTCCCGGCGTGCCATCTTCAGCGACTGGCGCGTGCGTCAAGCCTTGATCCTGGCCTTCAATTTTGACCAGATCAACGACACCGTAAACGGCGGGGCCGAGCCGCGCATCACCTCTTATTTCGGCAATTCTCAACTGGGAATGCGGCCCGGCCCGGCCAGTGGGCGGGTGCAGGCGCTGCTGGAAGTCTTCGCGGATCAAGTGCCGCCCGGAGCGCTGGAAGGATACGCCCTGCCCGAGACCGGCGGGCGCAACGCAAGGCGCAATTTTCGCGCCGCCACCCGCTTTTTGTCCGAGGCCGGCTGGGAGCCTGACGATCGCGGCGTCTTGCGAAACGCCGACGGCGCGCCTTTTTCTTTCGACATTCTGTTGCGCCAGGGCTCGTCCGAGCAGCAGGCCATCGCCAACAGCTTTATCGGCGCGCTGGAGCGACTGGGGATCACCGCGACGCTGACGGTGATCGACCCCGCGCAATATGTCGAGCGCACCAACCAGTATGATTTCGACATGACCTATCTGCGCCGCTACATGTCGCTGTCGCCGGGCAACGAGCAGACGCTCTATTGGGGGGCCAACGGCGTCGACACCCCCGGCACGCGCAACCTGCCGGGGGTCAACGAACCGGCGGTCGAGTCGATGATCCGCGCCATGGTCGAAGCGCGCGATCCCGAGGATTTCACCGCCGCAGTGCGTGCCCTGGACCGGGTGTTGATGGCCGGACGCTACGTGATCCCCTTCTGGTATGCGCCGACCAGCCGCCTGGCCTTGGCTGAGGGATTGCAATTTCCGCCAACCTTGCCCATATATGGGGACTGGACCGGCTTTTTACCCGAGGTATGGTGGCTTCAACCATGAAACGGATCACACTTTCCGCCCTGTTGCTGGCTACGCTGGCGGTATCGGGCTGCAATACCGTCGAAGGCGTGGGCCGGGACATCTCGGGCGGCGCCAATGTCGTGCGGGGGTGGTTCGGCGGCTGAAGCCGTCAACCGTCCAACGACGTGACCCACAGGATCGTTGCGTCCTCGGGGCTCAGACTGATGACATTATGGCCCATGGAGCCGTCATAATACGCGCTGTCGCCGCGCTTCATGTCGATCGGGCTGTAGAATTCGGTGTATAGCCGGATCTGCCCGGTCAGGACGAACAGAAATTCCTCGCCGTCATGGCGCACCCAGCCATCGAAATCGTCGAAACTGCGCGCCCGGATCCGCGCCCGGTAGGGCAGCATGGATTTGCGTGTCAGGGCGCCGGCCAGCAGCTCGTGCTCGTAGGTCGTGGTGACATGCGCCTCGCCCTTGCCGCTGGGCGTGTGGGTCATGCGGCCCCCGGCGGCGGTTGCCCTGGGCGGGGTAAACAGCTGCGGGACCGAAATGCTCAACCCTTCGGCAAGCTTTTTCAGCCCATCATATGTCGGCGACATCTGCCCGTTTTCGATCTTCGACAGGGTCGAGCGCGCCAGCCCGGCGGCCTGCGCGGCCTGCTCCAGCGTCCAGCCGCGCGCCTTGCGCAGCGCGCGCACCCGCTCGGCCAGATCGATGGGATCGGCCAGGGCTTCCTCGCCATTCACGCGGGCGATGCGCAGGATACCGGGGTTGGTCAGGTCACTCATGGGGTGGTCCGCGTTGCGACGCCCGGGTTTTGCGGCAATTTCCCCGGCTTGTCGAGGGGGTGCGCATGCCGTGCCCGCTCCCCCTTGTCCTTTGACGCGTCGCCCGTTACCTCCAATTCATGCACGCGTTAACTGATAACGGCCCTGCCCCCGCCTGCCCCGCGCCGTTCAACCTGGCGCGGTATGTGATGGCTGCGGGCAAGCGCACGCCCGACAAGATCGCGCTTCAGGTGCTGGGTGTCACCCGGGCCGAGCGTTGGTCCTTTGGCGCCCTGACCGCCGCCCTGCGCGGCGTTGGCACCGGGTTGCTGGACCAGGGCCTGAAGCCGGGCGACCGTGTGCTGCTGCGCCTGGGCAATACGGTCGACTTCCCGCTGGCCTTCCTGGGGGCGCTGGCCGCGGGACTTGTGCCGGTGCCGAGTTCGGCACAGCTGACGGCGCCCGAAATCACCGCCATGGCCGCGCAGATCGACCCTGCGCTGATCATCGGCGCGCCCGGCATTGCCCTGCCCGACCATCGCGCACCGGTGATCCCCGCCGCGCGGTTCAAGGCCTGGCGCGACCTGCCGCCCTGCGCCTGGCATCTGGGCGATCCGAACCGGCTTGGATACCTGATCTTCACCTCCGGCACCTCGGGGCAGCCGCGCGCCGTGATGCACGCCCACCGCGCCGTCTGGGCCCGGCGGATGATGTGGCAGGACTGGTATGGCCTGACCCCCGACGACCGCCTGCTGCATGCCGGGGCGTTCAACTGGACCTATACATTGGGCACCGGGTTGCTGGATCCCTGGGCGATTGGCGCCAGCGCCCTGATCCCGGCGGCGGGCACCGATCCGGCGCAGCTTCCGTTGCTGCTCAAGCGCTTTGATGCGACGATTTTCGCTGCCGCGCCAGGGGTTTACCGGAAGATGCTGAAAGCCCCCATGCTGCCCATGCCGCGCCTGCGCCACGGGCTGTCCGCCGGGGAAAAGCTGCCGCCCGCCACCCGGGACGCCTGGCACGCGGCCACTGGCACGCCGATCTACGAGGCGCTGGGCATGTCCGAAGTGTCCACCTATGTTTCGCAAGGGCCGAACCGCCCGGGAACGCCGGAATGTTCGGGCCACGCGCAAACCGGCCGGCGCATCGCCGTGCTGGGCGCCGACGCTGCGCCCGTGCCGCGCGGGATCGCGGGCGAACTGGCGGTCGGCGCGGATGACCCCGGCCTGTTTCTGGGCTACTGGCGCCAACAGGCCGAAACCCGCGCCCGCTTTGCCGGCGGCTGGTTTCTGACCGGGGACACGGCGCTGATGACGCAGGACGGCGCGATCCGCTATCTGGGTCGCGGTGACGACATGATGAACGCGGGCGGCTACCGGGTATCCCCGCTGGAGGTCGAAGCCGCCTTCGAACCCTGCCCCGGCGTGGCCGAATGCGCGGCGGTGGCGCTGCCGGTGCGCGACGGGGTGAGCGTCATCGCGCTGTTCTACGTGCCCGCCAGCCCGGCCCCGTCACACGACGCCCTGAAGGCCCATGCAACCGCCAACCTGGCGCGCTACAAGCACCCAAGGCTGTTCGTCGCCGTCGACTGCCTGCCGAAAAACGCCAACCACAAAGTGAACCGCACATCGCTGCGACAGACCTGGAAGGGCTGACATGAGCACCAAACTCGACATCTTTTCGGACCCGATCTGCCCGTGGTGCTATATCGGCAAGGCGCGGCTGGAACGGGCGATGGAGCAGCGCCCGGATCATCCCTTCGTCGTCGAGTGGCACCCGTTCATGCTGAACCCCGCCATGCCGCCCGAGGGCATGGACCGGCGCGCCTACCTGCAAGCCAAGTTCGGCCCGCCCGACGATGTGCTGAAGGCCTATCTGCCGGTGCAACAGGCCGCCGATCAGGACAAGCTGGCGATGGAACTGTCGAAGATCACCCGCACGCCGTCCACGCTGGACGCACATCGCCTGATCCACTGGGCCGGGCTGGAGGGACGCCAGAATGCCGTGGTCAATGCCCTGTTCCGCGCCTATTTCGTGGAGGGCATCGACATCTCGGTCCGCGATGCGCTGGAAACGATCGCCGAATCCTGCGGCATGGACCGGGCCATGACCGCGCGCCTGCTGGCCAGCGACGCCGACACGCAGGACATCCGCGCGCGCGACGCCGAGATCCGCGAACGCGGTCTGCGCGGCGTTCCGGGCTTCGTGATCGGGCGCAGCTATGTCGCAACGGGCGCGCAGCCGTCGGATTTCTGGGTGTCGGTGATCGACGATCTGGCCAAGGCCGCGTCATGACGCCGACAAAAAACATGGGCTTCGTGGAGTTCGTGGCTTTCACCGCGCTGATGTTCGCCTCGGTCGCCTATGCCATCGATTCGATGCTGCCGCTGATCGTCGCGATGGGCGAGGACCTGTCGCCCGACGCCGTGCAGCGCGCGCAACTGGTCATCACCACATTCGTATTCGGGCTGGGGCTGGGCACATTGTTCATCGGGCCGGTGTCGGACGCGTTGGGGCGGCGGCGGGTCATTGTCGCCGGAATCGTCGTCTATATGCTCGCCGCGACGCTGGCGGCGCTGAGCACCAGCATGGAGATGCTGCTGGTCGCGCGGTTCCTGCAAGGCCTGGGCGTGGCCGCGCCGCGCGTCGTCACGCAGGCGCTGGTGCGCGATCAATACGCGGGCCGGGTCATGGCGCGGCTGATGTCGTTTGCGATGACCCTGTTCGTTCTGGTCCCCGCCATTGCCCCGCTGATGGGGGCGACGCTGGGCGCGCTGTTTGGCTGGCGCGCGATCTTCTGGAGCTTTCTGGTGTTCGGCACGGTTTCCGCGCTGTGGCTTTTGCTGCGCCAGCCCGAGACCCTGCCACCGGAAAAACGGGTTCCGCTGCGCGCCGGGCCGGTTATCCACGCCTTTGCCGAGGTGTTCTCCAACAAACAGGTGATGGCCTATCTGAGCGCGCTGACCTTCAGCTTCGCGTCGATGTTCGTCTGGCTGTCAACCATCGCGCCGATTTTCGAGGACGTGTATGACCGGGGCGCCAGCTTTCCCCTGTGGTTCGCCCTCAGCGCCCTGCTGTCCGCCCCTGGCAGCCTGGTCAACGCGCAACTGGTCATGCGGCTGGGGATGCGGCGGCTGATCTTCAGTGCCCTGTTGGCGCAACTGAGCCTGATCGTCACCGTCGCGGCGCTGTTTTGGGGCGGCGCGCCGGTCCCGTTCTGGCTGTTCTTTGTGTTCATGGTCGGCCATTTTTTCACCGTCGGATTGATCTTCGGCAACCTGAACGCGCTGGCGCTGGAGCCGCTGGGCCATGTGGCCGGCACCGCCAGTTCGGTGATGGGGGGCGTGTCGACCATGGTATCCGCCGCCATCGCCGCCCCCATCGCCACGCTTTACAACGGCACGATTGCGCCGCTGGTGGCCGGGGTCGGGCTTTGTGCGCTGATGGCGCTGGCCTCGATGCTGGTCGCGCGACGCTGGGACTGACGCGGGCGCCGTAGCGCGGCCCAGTCACAGGCCCAGTCACAGGCCCAGTCTCAGGCCCAGTCTCAGGTGCAGTCTCAGGTGCAGTCTCAGGCGCGGCCGACCCCGTCCCGAAGACTGTCGCGGTTCAACGCCAGCCATTGCGCGGAAATCAGCAGCGGCGCGTTTTCGACCTCGCCACTGTCCATCAACGCGCGCAGGCGCTCGAACGGGATCACATGGGCGCGAATGTCCTCGGCTTCGATCTCCAGCCCCGACACGCCCTCGGCGCTGTCCGGCAACGCGGCGATGCCGACATAGGAGATCAGGTATTCCGTGATCGCCCCGGGGCTGGGGTAATAGCGGTGGACCGGGTGCAGCGCGCGCAGGTCCAGCCGCGCCTCCTCGCGGGTTTCGCGGCGGGCCGCCTGTTCGGGCGTCTCATCGGGGTCGATGCGCCCGGCGATGGGTTCCAGCGACCAGGGATTGGCATCGCCGCGCGCATAGGGACCAAAGCGGAACTGTTCGACCAGCATGACCCGGTCGCGCACCGGGTCATAGGGCAGGACCGACACCGCATCGGCCATGATGAACCCGGCGCGGGTGACGCTGTCGCTGTGGGTTCCGTCAAAGCGGCGGAATTGCAGATCGGCTTCCTCGACCCCGAAGAACCAGGTATAGGGGCGGCGCAGCGCGTTCAGCAGCACGTCGCCGTCCTGCACGCTGCGGCGCAGGGTGGCCGGGCCAGGCCGGGCCCGCGCCCGCCGACGGCTTGCCGCACGGTTTTCCAACATGCGAAACCGCTCGAAAACCGCCTCGGGCGCGGCGACCTCCAGCAGGGCCATGACCTCGGACGCGACCTCGACCGACAATTGCCCCGGCCCGTCGACCCAGGCCTTCAGCGACCATGCGTCCCCGGCGCGCCAGCGGCCGGCGCGCGGCAGATAGATCGCCGCGTCTTGCGGGCCGTCAGCGGTGGCCACGGTGACGGTCACCGGATCATACCCGAAAACCCGTTCATAGGCATCCAGCCGCGCCTTCGCAGCCGCATCCGGGCGGATCAGAAGCCCGCGCGCAACGCTGCCCTTGCGCGGCGCGAACAGGGGGAAATCCTGCACCTGCCCCGCGCCCGAGACCGCATGGGCGATCACATGGTCCGCCAGTTCGGCCTTCTGCACCGCAACCGACCCGCCCGCGACGCAGTCCAGCAACGGCTGATGGCGCAGCGTTCCATACAGGAACATCGCGTCAACGCTCATTGCGGCGCCGCTCAAACAGGGCGTTCAGAACATGCAGCGAAACGCCGACAACCGTCGCACCGACCGCCACGGCAATCAGGTAATCGGCAACCAGCGCGCGGCCCAGCCAGTCCAGCACGATTTCAAAGAACCCCAGCAGCGTCTCCATGACCTCGGTATATTGGCGTCGGTAGCCACGGATGAAGATCTCTCCGACCCCCAGCACCATCGCCGTGGCAACTGCCGACAACACCACCGCCTGAAGCGCCGCGTAAATGCTGAACCACAGCGCGCGGCCCAGCATCCCGCCCAGAAACACCCAGCCGACGACAAAGCTGACCCCCACAGCATACCAGATATAGGTTGTGCCCAGATCGACCTCGGGGTCGTAGACAGGCCCATAGGCCACGGCCGCGAAATAGGCGAACACCGCCAGGAGCACGGCAGAGACCGGCCGGATCAGGGTAAACATGGTGACCTCGTCACAAAGGGAGCCCCCGCAGACGGATCAGCCCGGGCGGCGCAGGGTAATTTGCGTCACGTCACAGATACCCGTGCGAAACGCCGCCGCGCAAGAGGTCAGGTAGAAGTCCCACATCCGCTTGAACCGGTCGTCATAGCCCATCGCCTGCAAACCTTCCCACCGGGCGGTGAACACCTCGTGCCAGCGGCGCAAGGTAAGGCTGTAACTTTCGCCAAATTCGATGGACGACGACCAGGACAGGCCGGCGGCCCTCGCCTGCTGTTCGAAAACCTTCGGCGATATCAGCATCCCGCCCGGGAAGATGTATTTCTGGATGAAGTCGACATTCCTGCGATAGGTCTCAAAACGGTCATTGGGCACGGTGATGACCTGGATGGTTGCCCTGGCTCCATCCTTCAGACGGTCGCGGACCGCGTTGAAATAGACCGGCCAGTATTTCTCGCCCACCGCTTCGAACATCTCGATCGAGGCAACGGCGTCATAGCGCCCGGCCTCGTCTCGGTAATCCTGCAACTTGATGTCAACGCGCTGGTCAAGGCCCGCGCGCTGCATCCGCGCAACGGCGTAGTCATGCTGCGCCTGGCTGATCGTCAGACCCGTGACCTTCAAGCCGCGCTTGCCCGCCGCGTATTCGGCAAAG
>CAJQNQ010000284.1 GCA_905479725.1 uncultured Paracoccaceae bacterium
GGCATCTGGTGCACCCTGCGCGATCCGCTGGCAGCCGAGATGCTGGCCGGGTGCGGGTTCGACTGGATGATGTTCGACACCGAGCATTCGCCCATGGACCCGATCACCGTGCTGCCCATGCTTCAGGCCGTCGCCCCCTATCCGGTCAGCCCCTTGGTTCGGCCCGGGTCTTTGAACGTGGCCGAGATCAAGAAACTGCTGGATATCGGCGCGCAGACGCTGCTGGTGCCCTACGTGCAGAACGCGGATGAGGCCGCGCAGGCCGCCGCTGCCGTGACCTATCCACCCGCCGGCATCCGGGGCGTGGCCGGGATCACCCGCGCCAGCCGGTTCGGCACGATCAAGGGGTATCACAAGGCGGCGCGCGATCAGATCTGCCTGATCGTTCAGGTCGAAACCCGGTCCGCGCTGGACCAGATCGAGGCCATCGCCGCCGTGCCGGGCATCGACGGCATTTTCATCGGCCCCGCCGATCTGGCGGCCAGCATGGGCTTTCCCGGCGAACCCAACCACCCGGATGTCACCGCCGCCGTGCTGGACGCCATTCGCCGGATCACCGCCGCCGGCCTGCCCGCCGGCATCCTGACGTTGAACGACGCCGTGCATGATCAGGCGATCGAGGCCGGCGCGGTCTTTGTCTCGCGCGATATGGACATTGCAGCGATGCGCAAGGGGTTGTCGGCGCGGGGCTGACTGCTTCATCGTCGGGGTCAGCGCATCTGGCGATTCGCAACTTTCGGCGGCCCGGCGCCTTGCGCGCCGCCGCAACTGGCAAAGAGTGTAGACATGGCACGGATGAAGTATTTTCACGCACCGATGACCTGCTCGATCGGGCTGATCGTTCTGTTGGAGGAAATCGGCGCGGATTATGAGCTGATCACAATTCAGGTGTCCAAGGGTGAACAGCACAATCCCGAATTCCGGGCGATCAACCCGAAGGGCAAGGTGCCCGCGCTGGTGCGTGAAGATGGATCGGTGCTGACCGAGTTTCCCGCCATCGCCATGTGGCTGGCCAAATCGGTGCCGCAGGCCAATCTGCTGCCCCCGGGGCTTGAGGCCGAAATCCGCGCGATGGAGTTGATGGAATTCGTCGTGTCCACGGCGCATATGCGCGGCGGCACCCTGGCGATGCTGCCGGGCAAGTTCTCGCAAAACGACGCCGCGCAAAAGGATATCGCCGAGCACGGGCGCAAGATCATCCATGATGCGTTGGACTTTCTGGCCGAGCGGCTGGGCGACAAGGACTTTTTCCTTGGCACTTTCTCGATTGTCGATGCGACGGTGTTCTATCTGCTGCAATGGAAGGACCGCGCCGGGCTGGATATTCCGCCAACGCTCGAGGCATTCCAAAACCGCATGAAGGCGCGACCCGCGGTTCAGCGCGCGCTGGCCGCCTGAACGCCCCGGTCAACCAAGCCCAAGCAGCAGATCCCAGATGGCTGGCGCGCCGGTGTCATCCTGCCCGCGCCAGCCGATGATCTGGTCTGGCCGGACCAGCACCAGCGGCGCGCCGTAGAGCGCGTGCAGACGGGGTTCGCCCAGGTCCAGAACTGTCAGGTCCAATCCCCGCTTGGCCGCTTGCGCGATCAGCGCGGCGCCCTCGGGCGCGTCACCCCCAAGCCGCAGCAGGGTCCAGTCCAGGCCAAACCGGTCGAACAGCGACGTGCCGTCGTCGAACCACCAATGCGGCGGGCGTCCGCCGGGCAGACCGCTGGGCTCATACCGGTTGGCCTGATCGGCGGGCACCGGGCCATCCGGCGCGGGCAGCACGGGCGATCCATCATAGCGCGTACCGAAGGTGACACCGGGGATGTTGAATTCACTCCGCGCGTGGTCGGTCAGATAGGCCCCTGCGGCGGCGCGCAGGGCATCGCCTGCCTCGCCCGTGTCCTCGATCCCATCCTGCGGCACAAAATTGCCGACCGAATCGGCAAACTGCCGGGCATAGCCGGTGTTGCGCAGGGCCGATTTGCGGCGCTCGAACTCGTAGCTGTGCAGCAGCGCGTCACCCGCCTGCCCCTTCAGCCAGGCGGCCAGTTTCCACGACAGGTTCACCGCGTCCTCGACCGCCGTGTTGTAGCCCAGCCCGCCGGTCGGGGTGAACAGATGTGCCGCGTCGCCACCGATCCAGACCCGCCCCGCGCCAAACCGGTTGGCGACCAGCGCGTGACCGGCGGTCCAGCCCATGTGATCGAGCACCTCGCAGTCGATCTGCATTCCGCAAGACTGGTGAAAGAAGCCCTTGGCGTCCTCGTCGGTGATTGCCTCCTCGTCCTCATCCTCAAGCAACTGGGTATGAAACGCGAAATCGCCCTGGCCGTCGACCGCAGCCATCAAGGCGCGGCGATCAGGGTTGAAGGTCCAATGCATCCACGCGGGGTCAACGCCGGTTCGGGCATAGAATTCAGGGCAGCGCAGATAGACGGCATACATCCGCCCGCCCATGAAATGCCGCCGCGTGCCGTAATCGCCGTCCAGCGCGTAGCCCTGCTTCTTGCGGATGAAACTGCGCGATCCATCCGCGCCGATCAGGATGCGGGCGCTTAACGCCTGCGGGTCCGAGCCGTCAGAGTTGCTGACCTGGCAGGTCACGCCGTCTGCGGTTTCCCGGTAGTCCTGAACCAGGCTGGAGAATTTAACCGATACGTTCGGCAAGTCCTCGGCCTGGCGGCGCAGCACGGGTTCCACGTATTTCTGGCTGATCCGGTGGGGCGCTTCCGCCGCGCTCCAGGATCCGTCATTGTTGCGGACCATATTCGCCGCATCGCGCGACGCGGGCAGGCGAAAGCGCCCCAGCTCGTGCGTGCCATAGCGCGTGAAATAGGCGATATCGGTCGGAAAATCGCGCGGCAGGCCCTGCGCGCGGATTTCGTCGGCAAAGCCCAGGCGGCGAAAATACTCCATCGTGCGGGCTTGCGTGGCGTTGGCTTGCGGGTTGAAGGCGGTTTCGGGTTTGGCATCGAACAGCGCCACGGACACGCCCCGCCGCCCCAATTCGATGGCCGCCATCAGGCCAAACGGCCCGCCGCCCGCGATCACGACATCGACAGTTTTCACGCTGGCATCCCCTTCGGTCCGAACCGGGCGAGTAGACGGCAAAAGGCCGTCCCTTTGCAAGCACCGGCACCGGGCGCATGAAAAAGGGCCGGCGCGCGCTTGCACACCGGCCCCGTCGTCAGGTGCGACGTGACTTACTCCAGACGCTCCGCCACCAGCGCGATCAGCTTCTGGTGGTCGGCGTCAAAGTTGCGGATGCCTTCGGCCAGCTTTTCGGTCGCCATGGCGTCGGCGTTCATCTGCCAGCGGAACGTGGCTTCATCCATCGCCATCGCGGCCACACCGCTGGCCATGTCGGGCGACAGTGCGCGCGGCAGCACCGCGTCCTCGCTGTCCAGCTCGTCCAGCAGCTTTGGGGCGATGGTCAGGTTGTCACAGCCCGCCAGCGCCTTGATCTGCCCGGTGTTGCGAAAGGAGGCGCCCATGACGATCGTGCTGATGCCGTTGGATTTGTAATAGTCATAGATCGCGCGCACAGACTTGACGCCCGGGTCCTGATCGGGCGCATAGCCTTCGACCCCTTCAGCCTTCTTGAACCAGTCGGTGATGCGCCCGACGAAGGGCGAGATCAGGAACGCGCCGGCATCCGCACAGGCCACCGCCTGCGCCATGGAAAACAGCAGCGTCAGGTTGCAGTCGATGCCTTCATCCTGAAGGATCTCGGCGGCGCGGATCCCTTCCCAGGTCGACGCCAGCTTGATCAGGATCCGATCCTTGCCGGTGCCGCGTGCCGCGTAATCGGCGATGATCGCCCGCGCCCGTGTGACGGACGCCTGCGTGTCGAAGGACAGCCGGGCATCCACCTCGGTCGACACGCGGCCCGGCACCAGCTTGGCCAGTTCCGCGCCGACGGCCACGGTCAGGGTGTCGGTCAGCGCCACGGCCGACAGGCCGGCCTTGCGCCCGGCCTCGATTTCGCGCGCGATCAGGTCTTCGGATGCCGGATCCTTCAGCGCCCCCAGCACCAGCGACGGGTTGGTGGTGCAATCGACGGGTTTATACCGCTTCACCGCCGCCACTTCGCCGGTGTCCGCGACAACGGTTGTCATGTCTCTGAGTTGGGCCAGAACGCTTGTCATGTCAGTCTCCGAATCGGCGGTTGGTGGGGCTACGCGCCGGGATACCGATAACATCGGCATCGGTGCAACCTCCAGCCGTCAATCCGCGACACGGCGGTTGGCCCCGGCGTGTCAGGCCGGTTCAGGCCGTTTCCGCCAATGGCGGCACCATGGCGCCCCGAAGCCAGGCTTCGATTTCGGCGGCGTCCGGGGGCAGATACATGGCCAGACCGTCTGTGAACGCCTCGAACGCGGCGCGGTTCAGCGCGTTGATTCCCACCAGCACGGGAATGTCGCGCATCAGCGCATCGGCGATGACCGGGCGGAACCCGCGCCCTTCGGCCTCGTGCTTGCCGAATTTGTTGACGATCAGGCAATCCGCGCCGTTCGCCAGATCGGCCCCCACCAGCGCAACCGCCTCCTCCAGCGCCGAGGCGTCCAGCCGGCAGCCGCGCGCACCCGCGCCCAGCGTCTGCGAGATGCGGATCACGGGACCGGCGGGCAGCACCTGCACGTCCATGTCGCAGGGGTGATCGCCCGGGCGTTCGGTGTTGATCTGCACGGTGCCCGCCGGGGCATGGCCAGCCGCCAACAGCGCCCGCGCGACGCCGGCCAGCAGCATGTCGGTATCGCCGCGCCCGGGCGCCATCGTGTAGGCAATGTTCATCGGCTCTGCTCCGTGCTGGCTTGGGGCTTGGCGGCGTTCAGTGTTGCCCCGGAAATCTCGGCCCCGGCGACCAGCGTGTCAACCAGCGCGCGCGCCTGACGGGCCCATTCGGCCTTTTCCAATGCGGCAGCGATCTTGTCGCGCACCGCGTCAAACGGCAAGGGCGCGCCTTCGGCCATCGCGTCCATCCGGATGACATGCCAGCCATGCCGCGTCAGCACCGGATCGGCGGTGATCTGGCCGCCAGTCATGTCGCGCAGCGCGGCCTCGAATTCGGGCACGGTGTCGCCCGGTCCAATCTGACCCAGGGCGCCGCCGTTGGATCTGGAACCGCAATCGCTGGATTGCCGCGCCAGATCGGCAAAGCCGCGCGGATGGGCCAGCGCCTGCGCCGCCAGCGCGCGTGCCTTGGCGCCCGCCGCCTCGCGCCCGGCGTCATCGCGCGGATCGCAGGCGATCAGGATATGCGACACCTCCCACAGGGGCGGGGCGCGGAACTGATCGGGGCGGCGCAGCCATTCGGCGCGCACCGCGTCCTCGCTTGGCGTGTCCACGGTGATCCGACTTTCCAGAAGGCCCCGGATCAGGGCCTCCTCGGGCGTTTCGGTCTGGCCGGGGGCGACCTGCCGGGGATCGGCGCTCAGCCCCGCCCGGCGCGCTTCCTGCAACAGCAGGGTGCGCACCGCCAGCGCGTTGGCGGCCTTGCGCCAGGCGATACCGGGCTTGCCCGGCGGGGCGTCGTGGTTTTGCACCTCGGCGGCGACCTGGGCGTGGGGGACAAGTTCGCCGTTGACGATCAGGTCGGGAAACAGGGGAACATTCATCGCTTACTCCGCCGGTTCGTTGCGCCGGCGCGTGCGCACGATCTGGTAGCCGGGGCGCCACAGAAACCGCACCGGCGCCGAAAGCATGTGCACCAACCGCGTGAACGGGAACACCAGGAAGATCGTCAGCCCCAGCACGATATGCAGCTTGTAGATCAGCGCCACCTCGGCGATCTGTTCCGCCGCGTCCGGACGGAAGGTGAA
>CAJQNQ010000285.1 GCA_905479725.1 uncultured Paracoccaceae bacterium
CAGATCGATGCTGTCCCTGTCGCGCAGCATCAGCGCCGCGATCAGGGGCGACCCGGGATAAGCCTGCGCCCCTTGACCCGCACGAACCCGGTCCAGCACCCGCCGATAGGGGTGATCGGGCGCAAGGCGCTGTTCCAGCCGGGCGATACCCTGCGCCGCCTCGCCGGTTTTCCGGGCCTCGGGCGCGGACAGGTCATAAAGCCCCCGCCCGGCATGGGTTTCGAAATAGCTGAGGGGTTTGTCCTTGGCCACCAGGTAGTCCAGCATCCAGGCCAGCAGGGCATGCTTGTGCACATCGGCGGCATTGCCCGCGTGATACAGATGTTGATAGGACAGCATGGCGCGCCGGATCAGCGGGTGCGACGCAGGCGGATCACCACATCGACCCGCGAAATCTCGCATCCCTTCGGGGCATCGGGCAGCCGGAGGATATCCAGTTGCTCGACCGGCGCATCGCTCAGGATCTGCGTATCCTCCCAGAAGAAATGCGGGTGGTCATCCGTGCAGGTGTCGAAATAGCTGCGCGAGGCATCGACGGTGATCTCGTTCAGCAACCCGGCGCGGCAGAACGCCCGCAGCGTGTTGTAGACCGTCGCCAGCGAGACCTTTCCGCCGCTCTCACAGGTCGCGGCATACAGGCTCTCGGCCGTCACATGGCGGTCGCGCCCGTCCCCGACCAGCAGGCTGGCCAGCAACAGGCGCTGGCGCGTCGGCCGCAACCCGGCTGCGGTCAGCCACTGTGCGGCGCGCGCGTGCGCAGGCGGATCCTGGGTGGCGAAATCGCGGCTCATGGGGGCCAGTCTTAGGCCGAATTGCCGCTGGTTTCAATGGCCGGCGGTTTTGCGCCGGGCGAATGACACCAGCCCGTCAGACCGCCGTTTTCGCTGCGCTTGTCAGCGGCAAAGCTGCGATGCTAGACCGGTGCCCATTCGAAACGCCCGCCGAAAGGAACAGACCATGGCGCAGTATCCACGTTCATTCGACAAGGACGGCCTGCTGGCCTGCGCCCGAGGCGAGTTGTTCGGTCCCGGCAACGCCCAACTGCCCGCCCCGCCGATGCTGATGATGGATCGCATCACCGATGTGTCGGCCGATGGCGGGCTGCATGGCAAGGGGCACATCACCGCCGAGTTCGATATCACGCCGGACTTGTGGTTCTTTGACTGCCATTTCCCCGGCAATCCGATCATGCCCGGCTGCCTGGGCCTTGACGGTCTGTGGCAGTTGACCGGCTTCAACCTGGGCTGGCGCGGCTGGCAAGGGCGCGGCTACGCGCTGGGCGTGGGCGAGGTCAAGCTGACAGGCATGGTGCGCCCCGACCGCAAGATGCTGACCTACAAGGTCGATTTCACCAAGGCCGTGCAAACCCGGCGCCTGACGATGGGCGTGGCCGACGGTATCGTCGAGGCTGATGGCGAGGTGATCTATCAAGTGACCGGCATGAGGGTTGCCCTGTCGGAAAGCTGAGCCGGAAACGACGCCCGCTGCGGCGGGCGCGCTCCCTCTCAGGAAAGCATCAAGTGCCGCCGTCGGCCCCCAGAAAAGGGGGCGCTGCCCCCGCCGCCTGCGGCGACTCCCCCGGGATATTTGCGGCACAAAGATGAAAGCGGCGTGAGCATTCATCCCACGCCGCCATCTTCGTGCACGGCCATCGGCGTCCCCGCCTGTTCCGTGGAGCGATCATGAGGCGTCGAGGTTAACGCACCGTTACAGCACCACCGTTCCACGCATCTTTGTGCGCCAAATATCCTCTGGGGGTGAGACCCGGAACGGGTCGAGGGGGCAGACAGCCCCCTCCTTGTCCGGCATGAAGACGTCTGTTCTACATCGCCGAATTCTCGGCGATCAGGGCGCGGGCGCGGTCGATCAGCGCCTGCCCGTCGATGCCCTGCCCCTCCATTTCCGCCAGCCAGCGTTCCAGGACGGGCAGAGCCGCCTCTTTCCAGCGCGCAACTTCGGCCTCGTCGAGAATGGTGATGGTGTTCCCCGCGTTCTCGGCGATGGCGCGGCCGGGCGCATCTGCGGCGAGCATTTCGGTTGCCGCAAGGCGGCTGAGCGCCTCGCCGCTGGCGGCATCGAGCGCGGCGCGCAGATCTTCGGGCAGTGAGTCATACACGTCGCGGTTCATCACGGTGACGATGGTTGCGGTGTAAAGCGCCTCATCGCCTGAAAACTCGGTGTGATAGGTGACGAGTTCGGACAGACGAATGGCGGGCGTGACCTCCCAGGGGATTACCGTGCCGTCGATCACCCCGCGCGTCAGCGCCTCGGGGATGGCGGGAAGCGGCATGCCGACCGGTTCAGCCCCCAATTCGCTCAGCATATCGATGATGATGCGGGTCGGGCCTCGCAGCTTCAGCCCTTCCATATCCTCCAGACTGGAAACGCCTTCGCGGGTATGAATCACGCCCGGTCCATGAACCCAGGCGCCCAGCACGACAACATCGCCGTATTCGCTGGACTGGAAATCTTCCTCAACCATCTGCTGAAAGGCCAGCGAGGTTGCGATAGGGTCGGTCATCATGAACGGCAGTTCGAACACTTCGCTGCGCGGGAAGCGGCCGGGTGTGTAGCCCACCACGGTCATGACGATATCGGCGATGCCGTCGATTGCCTGATCCATCAGTTCCGGCGGGCGCCCACCCAGCGCCATGGCGTCGAATTGCTCGATCACCAGCCGGCCATCCGTCGCCTCGGCAATGGAGTCCGCCCATGGTCTGAGGATCCGGGCGGGCACGGTGGCCTGTGGCGGCAGGAATTGATGCAGGCGCAGTGTGACCTCTTGCGCGCTGGCCGGAATTCCCGCGAAACCCGCCGCCACCAGCGCGGCACAGCCAAGTGTCAGGCCCTTGAAGATCGAGCGTTTCATGAATGTCCTCCCCTATTCATTTTTTCTTGAACACAAAGTTGACACCCGTTTTCCCTTCAATGCAATGGCTCACCTGGAGGCGGGGAAGCACCGTGCCGCGCCCGCGTCCAAGAAACCTGTAGCCTTTTGACCACGGTCTTAGTAAATACCCCACGCCAGCTTATCAGGGAGCCGCCATGCGCCGCGTCGTCATTACCGGGATCGGAATCATCTCGCCGATCGGCAACACCGCCGCCGAAGTCGAAGCCAGCCTGCGGGCCGGCCGATCCGGGATCGTCTTTTCCCCGGAATACGCAGAGCACGGATTTCGCAGCCAGATTCACGGCATGCCGCAGATCGACCTGAAGGACCACATCGACAAGCGCGACCTGCGCTTCATGGGCCCCGGCGCGGCCTATAACTTCCTGTCCATGCAGCAGGCGATTGCCGATAGCGGGCTGGAGGCCAGCGACGTGTCGAACCCGCGCACCGGGCTTATCATGGGTTCGGGCGGCCCCAGCACCTCGAACTTTTTCCAGGCGCATCAGACCGTGATCGAAAAGGGCAGCCCCAAGCGCATGGGCCCGTTCATGGTCACGCGCTGCATGTCGTCGACAAACTCGGCCTG
>CAJQNQ010000286.1 GCA_905479725.1 uncultured Paracoccaceae bacterium
GCCAGCCGCACCGGTGTCGGCGACATTCGGGAAATCATCGAATCGGTGGCCTACCGGGCGGCGAGCGCGCGGTTCAAGATCTACATCATCGATGAAGTGCACATGCTGTCGAACAGCGCGTTCAACGCGTTGCTCAAGACATTGGAAGAGCCGCCGCCGCATGTGAAATTCATCTTCGCCACGACGGAAATCCGCAAGGTGCCGGTGACGGTGTTGTCACGCTGTCAGCGGTTCGATTTGCGGCGGATCGAGCCCGAGGTGATGATCGCCCATCTGGAGAAGATCGCCGAAGAGGAAGGCGCGCGGATCAACGCCGAGGCCTTGGCGCTGATTACCCGCGCCGCCGAGGGATCGGTCCGCGATGCGATGAGCCTGTTGGATCAGGCGATCAGCCACGGCGCGGGCGAAACCGGCGCCGATCAGGTGCGCGCGATGCTGGGGTTGGCGGACCGGAGCCGCGTGCTGGACCTGTTCGAGGCGATCATGCGCGGCGATGCGCCCGGTGCGCTGGAGGAGCTGGCGGCGCAATATGCCGATGGCGCGGACCCGGTGGCGGTGCTGCGCGATCTGGCGGAAATCACCCATTGGGTCAGTGTCATCAAGATCACGCCCGCCGCCGCCGAGGATCCGACGATTGGCCCTGATGAGCGCGCCCGCGGTGCCGGCTTGGCCGAACGGCTGGACCTGCGGGTGCTGGCGCGCATGTGGCAGATGCTGCTGAAGGCGCTGGACGAGGTTTCGATGGCGCCGAACGCCATGATGGCGGCGGAAATGGCGGTGATCCGGCTGACGCATGTCGCCGACCTGCCAACGCCGGACGAGCTGATCCGCAAGCTTCAGGAAAACCCGCCGCCGCCGGCACCGGGTGGGGGCGGTGCGCCTGCCCCGCGCGGCAGCGGTGGGGCAGGCGCGCAGGCGCGTGGTGCGATGCCGTCTGGCGGCGGCGGCCCGCGTGCGGCGCTGGCCGGTGAGCTTGAGCCCTTGGCGGCGTATGCGACTTTCGAGTCGGTGGTCGCGCTGATCCGGTCGCGGCGTGACATGGTCTTGCAGACCGAGGTGGAGACCAATCTGCGGCTGGTGCGCTACTCGCCCGGGCGGATCGAGTTCGAACCGACCGAGCGGGCACCGACCGATCTTGCCGCGCGTCTGGCGGCGCGGTTGCAATCCTGGACCGGCGCGCGCTGGGCGGTGTCGATCGCACGGGGCGGTGGCCAGACGATTGCCGAAACGCAGGACGTCGAGCGCGCTGCGCGCGAGGCGCAGGCGCGGGATCTGCCGTTGGTGCAGGCCATTCTGGACGCCTTTCCGCAGGCCGAGATCGTTGGCTTCCACGATCCCGAACCGCAGGACGATATCGCCGAGGCCGCCCTGGCGGCGGTCGAGGACGAATGGGACCCGTTCGAGGAGTATTGAGCCGTGGGTGACGGTGGGGTGAAACCCCACCCTACGCCGGTTGCGGACACGGGGGCGCGGGCTTATCTGACGGTCAGCTTTGAACAGTGGAGAGAGCATATGCTGAAGGGTTTGGGCGGGCTTGGCGGCCTTGGCGACATGGGCAAGATGATGAAGGCCGCGCAGGAGATGCAGGGCAAGATGGCAGCCTTGCAAGACGAGCTGGACACCATGATGGTGGAGGGCGAGAGCGGCGCCGGGCTGGTCAAGGCGACAGCGAATGCCAAGGGTGTTCTGACCGGCCTGACGATCGATCCGTCGATCTTTTCCGCCGAGGACAAGGAAGTGGTCGAGGATCTGATCCTGGCGGCGATCAAGGATGTCCAATCGCGCGCGCAGGAGAGAACCCGGGTAGAGATGGGCAAGCTGGCCGAATCCATGGGCCTGCCAGCCGACATGAACCTGCCGGGGATGTAGAATGGCCGATGCGCCCGGCGACATCGAGGCCTTGATCGGGTTGATGGCCCGGTTGCCGGGGCTGGGGCCCCGCTCGGCGCGCCGGGCGGTGTTGCACATGCTGCGCAAGCGCACCGTGGTGATGGAACCGATGGCGCTGGCGCTGGCCCGGGTGGCCGCTGGCGCGCGGGACTGTCGGTGTTGCGGCAATATCAGCGATCATGACCTGTGCCCGATCTGCGCCGCAGACAAGCGGGCGACGGGCGTGTTGTGCGTCGTCGAGGACGTGTCCGACCTGTGGGCCATGGAGCGTGCGGGCGGCTTTTCGGGCCGGTATCACGTTCTTGGGGGCACGCTGTCGGCGCTGGACGCCGTGGGGCCGGACACTTTGCGCATTCCGCAACTGCGCCAACGCATTGCGGATGAGGGTGTGCGCGAGGTCATCCTGGCGCTGAACGCCACCGTCGAGGGCCAGACGACCGCCCATTACATCGCCGAAGCTCTGGCGCCGACCGGTGTTCAGCTGTCGGCCCTGGCGCAGGGCGTGCCGATGGGCGGTGAACTGGACTACCTGGACGACGGCACGATATCGGCTGCTCTGGCGGCGCGGCGCCGAATTTAGGCAACGCCCCGGCAAATCGGCGCGGCCCTCCGTGCGGGGCAGGCTTGAGGCGATGCCAGCGTCGTCGGGCTGGACGCGTCAGACGGGCGACAGGGCGGACGGCCGGGTGCGCGTCTTGCGGACGCGGCCCCCGACGGCCCAGGGCAAGGGCAAGCGCGGATCGGCGCTTTCGGTGATGACCCATTGGCTCCAGCGCGATGATTTGGCCATATCTTCGTCCTTTCTGAACGCGGCGCCACGCGCCTGTCTTGAAAGCACAGTGATGGAAAATTGCGGCATGAAAGCGGCGCGCAGGGGGATTTTTCGGACGCCTACAGGCGTATGACGGAAATCAGCCGGCCATAGTCGGCGGCGCCTTCATGGGTGGAGCGGCGGTAGGAATAGAACTGATCGGGCTGCGCATAGGTGCAATGGCGGGTCCATTCGGCGCTGCCGATACCGGCGTCGCGCATCCGATAGAGGCCGTATCCGGGCAGGTCGAACAGCAGCCGGTCGCCCCGCCCATTGGCGAAGAAACGATGCGATTCGGGGTCTTCGGCCAGGAATGTGTCCAGGAATTCCGGGCCGACCTCATACGCCGCCTGGCTGATGCACGGGCCGATCACCGCGCAGATGTTCGTGCGCGCGCCGCCCAGAGTTTCGATGGCGTCCAGCGTCGCCTCCAGCACGCCGTCCAGCGCGCCGCGCCAGCCCGCGTGGGCCGCGCCAACGACCCCGGCGTCAGGGTCGGCGAACAGCACCGGCATGCAGTCGGCGGTCAAGATCCCCAGCGCCAGCCCGGGCACGGCGCTGACCATGCCATCCGCGCGGCCCTGCACACCGGGTTCGGTGACGGTCTGGACCAGCGCGGAATGGATCTGATGCACCCCGACCAGGTGATCGGGTTCTACCTGCATCGCCCGTGCGACCCGCGCCCGGTTGATCGCCACGATATCGCTTTGATCCGACGATCCGGCGCCGCAATTCAGGCCGGCGAAGATCCCCGACGACGCACCGCCGCGCCGGGTAAAGAACCCGTGGCGCATCGGGGCAAGCGCGTCGGCAGTCAGGATCTCCAGCGTCATGGCGTGGTCTCGGTGGTGAACGGGGCAAAGCCCGGCGGCAGGGGCGACCCCGGCGCAACCAGCGCAAGGGCCTTGAACAGGGTTCCCATTTCGGACGCATCGGTCAAGCGATGAAAGGCCTTGACGTGATTTTCCAGCGCCGCGCCGGTCAGGTTGCGCGCCAGCACCTCGGCGCGTTGGGCAATGCCCAGGGCCGCCAGCAGCGCGCGCTGATCCGTCAGCGCGCTGTGGTTCAGCGGTGCGGCGTGGCGGGCCAGGGCCTCGAAATCGACATGCGCGGTCAGGTCGGCCCGGCCGGGATGGGCAAAGGGATCGGCATAGGCGTGGTTCTCCAGCGCCTGGAACGTGTCCCCCGTGCTGCGCCATCCGCCGTAATCGATGATGATCGCCGCGCCGCCCCGTGCGAGGATGCGGCTGGAGAGGGCCTGCATGACCGGCTTTGCCGCGGGGCAGAGTTCGACAACATCGCCGGGCTCGGTATCGGCCAGACGGTGGTCCAGATCGGCCAGCGGGGCCGGATCGGTCAGCGCCGGCGACAGAGCGCCGTCCTTCAGGCCCAGCACCACCTCGCGCCAACCCTGGGGATCGCGCTGAAACTGACGAATGGGCAGCGCGTCGATGAATTCGTTGGCGATCAGGAACAGGGGCCGGTCTTCGGGCAGGCCGTCCAGCGTGTCGTGCCAGGTCACCGGCAGGCGGGACAGCCGTGCGGCCTGCTGATCGCGCAGCACCGGCGAGGCTTCGACCAGATGCAACCGGGCGGCGGCATGAAAGCCCCCGACACCGCGCGTCGCGCGCCAGATATCGGCCATCAGCGTGCCGCGGCCCGGCCCCGGCTCGGCCAAGGTGAACGGGCTGGGCGCGCCGTGATCCAGCCAGGACTGGGCCAGGCACAGGCCCAGCACTTCGCCGAAGATCTGGCTGATTTCCGGGGCGGTGGTGAAATCACCCGCCGCGCCCAGCGGGTCCTGACGGGTGTAGTAGCCGTGTTCGGGATGCAACAGGCAGTCGGCCATGTAGTCGGCCAGCGTCATCGGCCCGGTCAGGCCGATGCGCCGCCGCAGCAAGGCCGCCAATGCCGTCATGCACGCGCGCGTCTGGCGAAGACAATCACCAGAAGTCCGATCACCACCATCGGCAGGCTCAGTGTCTGGCCCATGGTCAGGCCGTAATCGCCCAGGCGCAGCACGTAGCCCGCCGGGTCGACGGCCAGGAACTGGCTGTCGGGCATGCGCCAGAATTCCACCGTGATCCGCGCCAGCCCGTATCCGGTCAGGAAGATACCTGTCACCAGCCAGGGCGTGCGCAGGGCGTTGCGTCGCGTGACCATGAACCAGAGGATCAGGCCCAGGACCAGGCCCTCCAGCCCGGCCTCATACAATTGCGTCGGATGCCGCGCGCATTCCGCCGTCCAGTCGGACGGACAGACGCCGCCCGCCCCAGGAAAGACGACGCCCCAGGGCATGGTCGTCGGCTGGCCCCACAATTCGGCGTTGATGAAATTGGCGATACGCCCCAGGAACAGCCCGACCGGGGCCACCATTGTCACGCTGTCACCCAGTGCCGATGGAGCGACGCGATTGACGCGGGAGAAGATCAGGGTGCTGATCGCCAGGCCGATGACCGCCCCGTGAAAGGACATGCCGCCTTCCCAGACGCGCAGGATCTGCATCGGGTTCGCCAGGTAAAAGGCGGGTTGATAGAAAAACACGAACCCCAGCCGTCCACCCAGGATCACGCCGATGATCGACCAGGTCATCAGCGATTCGACCTGCTCTGGGGTCATCGGCGCGGTGCCGTTCGGCCACATCGCCGGCTTGCGCAGCGCCACCAGGATCAGGCGCCAGCCAATGATGAAGCCAAAGATATAGGCCAGCGCATACCAGCGCAGCGCCAGTTCGAAGCCGCCCAGATTGATCTCGAAGATCTCGGGGCGCAGGAAAGACGGAAATTCGATCACGGCGTACATGAGAGTCCTTTCACGTGGTTCACCGGGGTTTCCCGTGCACGCGGTGCGCTGTCAACCGTGAACTCTGCCTTGCGATCACAGTGTCGTGGGGCCATACAGGGCGCGTCCAATGACAGGAGCACGCCATGCAGCCCGGCAACAAAATCCTTGACGATCTGTCGAAACTGATGACCAACGCCATGGGCGTGGCGCAGGGCGCCCGGACCGAGGCCGAGACGGCGATGAAGGGCTTGATGGATCGCTGGCTGGCCGACCGCGATTTTGTCACGCGCGAGGAATTCGACGCGGTGCGCGCCATGGCCCAGAAAGCGCGCGAGGAAAACGAGGCGCTGAAGGCCCGCCTCGAGGCGCTGGAAGCCAACCGCGAGAGCTGAGAGGCCTGGGGGCCCGAGGTGGCATCCAGGCAGGGCTTCGGGAGCCGGGTTGGTGGCCTGCCCGGCGTGTGCAAGGGGATGCTTCCCATGCCCGGAGATTACCCCTAGATTGGCCGCGTTCGCAGTTTGGGGGGATCGCAATGCTGGCATGGCTGGGCGCGGAATTGCGCCGCATCGGCAATACCTGTCTGTGGTCCTGTCGTGGGTTTTCCGCGTCCTGGGCCAGTGAAAAATCGCTCAGACAATGGGTGCTGGCCAACGTGATTTCGGCGGGGCTGGCATTCTTGCTTCCGCTGGACAGCGGCGAGCGCGGGTTGATCCTGGCGCTGGGCGTGCTGGTGCTTGCGGCCGAACTGTTCAACACCGCCATCGAGGAAGTCGTCGATTACATATCCGAAGAATTCCACCCGAAAGCCGGCAAGGCCAAGGATTGCGGCAGCGCGGGCGTTGCGCTGACGGCGCTGGCGGCGGGGGCCGCCTGGGCGATGGTCCTGTGGGGGCTTTGGGCGGGTTAGCCGCCGAACAGTCCACGCAGCAACCCGGCAACCCAGGCGCGCAGGTCGTTCACCACGCCGACATAGGTGATCAGAACGCCCTCCAGCGCGGGGACATAGGACGCGATCATCGGCGCCAGCAGGTAGACCGCGACCAGCGCCATGCCGACCAGCGCCACCAGTGACAGACCGTTGCGGAACCCGCCGGGCTGAGCCGCGGCGCTCTCGTCGGTATCGTCATTGTGAACGGCGCGCGAGTCATTGCCCGGTTCCAGCGTCGATGTCAGTTCCTCGATATCAGGCAACACGTTGCGTTTGCGGGCCGGCTGGCGGGCTGA
Organism: uncultured Paracoccaceae bacterium; assembly: GCA_905479725.1. Lineage (GTDB taxonomy): Bacteria > Pseudomonadota > Alphaproteobacteria > Rhodobacterales > Rhodobacteraceae > Pararhodobacter. The sequence continues at coordinate 6,710 of CAJQNQ010000286.1, forward strand.
TTCGCCGTGCAGATCGCTCAGGTCCGGCGGTGGTGGTGGCGGCGGGGTGTCCTCCTCGCCATGGATACGGCTGGGCGCCGCGCGCGACCGCTGCGGACGGGTCAGCCCCAGATCGCCCTGGGTTTGCAGATCGCCCCGGCTGCGACGGCGTTCGTTCATCTCGCGCTCGGCCTCTTCGCGCAGGACATCCAGCACGGTCTTGTCGATTCGCGGCGCGGTGTTGCGCGCGGTGCCGTCAACCGGCGGCGGAACCGGCCTGTCATCGTCCTCGTCATCATCCATGTCGGCGGCGCGCATCTGCAGCGCCACCTCCATCGGATACTGATACCACGTGTTGCCGCAGGCCGAGCATTGCACATCGCGGCCGTTTTGCGGAATGACCCTGTCATCCACCTCGTACTGCGCGGTGCAGTTCGGACAGGTCAGTCTCATGGCTACCTCTTACGTGGACGATCAAATCGCCATTGCGGTCGGACGTTTTTGGCCCGTTACCGGCCATGGCCATTGGCTAAGGACCTTAGCTGTTGTAGCAAGCGGAAAGTCAACTTCCAAGGGCGCAGCCCGCGCGACGCTTGGGCTGAGAGGGGTGCGTGGTGATCCGGCTTGCGAATGTGTCACATGATTACGGGGGGCACGGGCTGTTGGCCGGTGTCGATCTGCATATCGCGCCGGGGACATTCCATTTTCTGACCGGGCCGTCTGGCGCAGGCAAGAGCACGCTGCTGAAGCTGTGTTACGGGGAACTGACCCAGAATTCGGGCGAAATCGAGGTGTTCGGACAGGACCTCAGGGGGATGAGCCGCAATGCGCTGGCCGATACCCGCCGCCGCATCGGCGTGATTCATCAAGATTGCCAGTTTCTGGATCACCTGACGCTGGCCGAAAACGTGGCGCTGCCCTTTGTCGCCACCGGTCGCCCGGTGCCCGAGGCCGATCTGCACGAATTGCTGACCTGGGTGGGGCTTGAACGCCAGGCCAATGCCCTGCCGCCCACGCTGTCCGGTGGCGAGCGCCAGCGCGCGGCGCTGGCCCGCGCGGTGATCATGTCGCCCGATGTGGTGCTGGCCGACGAGCCGACCGGCAATGTCGACTGGGACATGTCGCAGCGCCTGCTGGCCTTGCTGGTCGAACTGAACCGCATGGGCACGGCGGTGATGATCGCGACGCATGACCTGAACCTGATCCGCACGGCGAAATCTCAGGTCTCGGCGCGCAACCTGCGGATTGCCGACAACACCTTGCAATCCGCCGGGAGTGATCTGTAATGGCCCGGCCCGGCCCTCGCGGTTCGCTGGGCGATGCCGGGCGCATCGTTCCACGCTCTGGCTATACGACAGTTCTGACAACGCTCATTTCGGCGGCAATGTCGTTTCTGGCGGTGTTCGCGCTGGCCTTGTCGCTGTCCTCGGGCACCCTGGCGCAGCGATGGTCCGATACGCTGGCCCAGACCGCCACGCTGCGGCTGTCGGCGCCGCAGTCGGAAATCGGTGCGCAGACGGCGGCGGTGCTGGAAATCCTGCGCACGACGCCGGGCATCACCGCCACCCGCGTGCTGGAGGTCGATGAGCAACGGCAGCTGCTGGAGCCCTGGTTCGGGCCAGACCTGCCGGTCGAAGTGCTGGCCCTGCCCCGGCTGATCGAGATCATCGAGTCGCCCGAAGGGTTCGACGCCGCCGGGCTGCGCCTGCGCCTGAGCGCCGAGGCCCCCGGCGCGGTTCTGGACGACCATACCCGCTGGCGCCGCCCGCTGGTGCAGGCCGCCGCAAGCCTGCGCGCCCTGGCCTGGCTGTCGGTCCTTCTGCTGTCTGCGGCGATGGCGGCGATGATCACCCTGGCCGCTGGATTCTCATTGGCGGCCAATGCCCAGGTGATCCGCGTGCTGCGGCTTGTGGGGGCGCGGGATGCGTTCATCGCGGGCGCCTTCGTGCGGCGTCTGACGGTGCAGGCGCTGGTTGGCGCGGCGGCGGGCACGGTTGTGGGGATGGCTGCCTTCGCGCTGTTGCCGGTGGCCGGCGAAGCCGGGTTCCTGACCGGGCTGGGTTTTCAGGGTATCGGCTGGCTGATGCCGCTGGCCATTCCTCCGCTGGCGGGCGCGATCGCCTATCTGGCGACGCGCATTGCCGCGTTGCGCGTTCTGAGAAGGGAAAGCTGATGGCCTACGCGATTCAATGGATCAGGTCGCTGTTTTATGCGTTTCAGGTTTATCTGGTCATGGTGTTCATTGGCCTGTTCTACCTGCCCTGGACGCTGCTTTCGCGCCACGGGGCTCTGGCGGCGGTTCATGCCTGGACACAGTATGCGCGCTGGTCGGCCAGTTGGATGATCGGCCTGAAATCCGAGGTGCGCGGCGAGATCCCGCAGGGCGAGGTGATGGTCGTCTCGAAACATCAAAGCTTTTTCGACATCATCATTCTGGTCAGCGTCCTGCCGCGCCCCTATTTCATCATGAAGAAACAGATCCTGTGGTTCCCCATCGTCGGATGGTATGCAAAGCGGATCGGCTGCGTGCCGGTTGATCGCGGCAAGCGCGGCGCCGCGATCAAGGCGATGGTCGAAAAGGTCTCTTCGGGCGAACGCGAACCAGGGCAGTTGATCATTTTCCCGCAAGGCACGCGTGTCGCCGTCGGAGCCCAGAGCGAATACAAGACAGGCGTGGCCGTCTTGTATGAGAAACTCAATGCGCCCGTCGTGCCGGCGGCGGCCAATGTCGGTGTATTCTGGCCGCGCCAGCGCATCTACCGCGATCCGGGACTTGCGGTGATCGAATTCCTGCCGGTCATCGAGACCGGTCTGGACAAGCGCGAGTTCATGACCCGCGTGGAACATGCGGTCGAGCTGCGGTCGAATGCCTTGATGGCCGAAGCCGGGTTCACGGTCGAAAACCCGCAAGTGAGCTGACCGGCCGCGCTGGGGCCACCCTTCGGTTTCTTGCCGCCAGTATGATGTGATGGTGGCGGGGCAGAGCCAAGGGCCTTCGAAGGCCCTTGTTTGAAGGCGCTTGAAAAGCGCCTTGGCACCGGTTTTGCAAAACCGGTTCAGCAAGCCCGTTCGAACGGGCTTGCCTCTCGACCTCGGGCGATCGGCAAAACCCGGCATGGTGTCGACCCGAGTGTTGGTGTCGGGGTCTCGGTCAGCCCGCGGGGCATTGCCGGGGCGGGACCGGGCGAACGGGCAGCGTGCTCAGGCCGCCAGGCCCTTGCGCCCCATGTCCAGGAATTTGCGCCGCCGCGTGGCGACCAGTTCTTGCGGGCTCTTGTCGTCCAGTCGCGCGAGTTGCGATTCGATCGCCCGGCCTACGGCCTCAATCGCCGCGCTGCGGTCGCGCTGGGCGCCGCCGCGGGGTTCTTCGATGATCTGGTCGATCACGCCAAGGCTGAGCAGGTCCTGCGCCGTCAGGCGCATCGCTTCGGCCGCTTCGCGCATCTTTTCGGAATCCTTCCACAGGATTGACGCGCAGCCTTCGGGCGTAATCACCGAATAGATCGAATGTTCCAGCATCAGCACCCGGTTGGCGCTGGCCAGCGCCACCGCGCCGCCGGATCCGCCCTCGCCGATGATCACGGAAATCAGGGGAACGCCGATCTCCAGACATTTCTGGGTGGAACGGGCGATGGCCTCGGACTGCCCGCGCTCCTCGGCGCCCTTGCCCGGATAGGCGCCGGGCGTGTCCACCAGCGTGATGACCGGCAGCTTGAAGCGATGCGCCAGATCCATCAGGCGGATGGCCTTGCGGTAGCCCTCGGGGCGGGCCATGCCGAAATTGCGCTCGATCCGGGATTTGGTGTCGTCGCCCTTTTCCTGCCCGATCACCATGACGGGCCGGTCGCCCAGCCGCGCCAAGCCGCCCATGATGGCGTGGTCATCGGCGAAGTTGCGGTCTCCAGCCAGCGGCGTGAATTCGGTGAACAAGGTTTCGATATAATCCCGGCAATGGGGCCGGTCGAGGTGGCGCGCGACAAGGCATTTGCGCCACGGGCTGAGGGATTTGTAGAGATCGGTCAGCATTTGCGCGCCCTTGCGGTCCAGCGCCTCGGCTTCCTTTTCCACATCCATCTCGGGGGTGCCGGCGGCCATGGCGCGCAACTCGGCGGCCTTGCCTTCGATTTCAGCCAGCGGTTTTTCAAACTCGAGATAATTCATCATGCGCACCTGATTGTCCGGTTTCTATATGCCAATCCCGCCGGGGTGTTGCAATGGCAGAGCGATGGATGCCGGTGGAGGGCGGAGGAACTCGGGGGGCATCGAGCCCCCGCTCGTTCCGGCGGGATCGGCCCGCGGCCGACCGGGCGGGTTTTCCACCCGCCCGGACCCACCCGGAGGATATTTGGCCCACAAAGATGGGTCAGAACAAGCTGCCTTGGCCGGGTTCGGGATCCCTGGGTCTGCGGCGGGGTCTGGCCTGCGGGGCAATCGGCATGGCGTCCAGCGCGCCGTCCTGGAGTTCGACGGTCAGGTGCGCGGCCTTGCGCGCCTCCGCCGCGCGGGTCAGCGGCTTGCCGTCAGCGTCGCGGATAATGGCATAGCCGCGCGCCAGGGTCTGGCCGTGGCCCAGAGTGCCGAGCAATTTTCCGAAGCTTTCCAGCCGGTCCGAGGCGCGCGTGAGCCGGGTGCGCACAGCGGTATCGGCGCGCCGAGTCAAAGGGGTCAGCACCGCGCGCTGGCGCGTGATGTCGGCCTTCAGCCGCGCCGGGGAGAGGCGCAACGCCGCAAGGCTCTCGGCGCGGCGTTTGAGTCCCGAGGAGAGCGCTGGTGACAACCGTTCACCCAGCGATGACAGGCGGTCAAGCCGGGTGCGCTGTTCGCGGCGCAGGCTGCCCGGGCGCAGCCCGGCCGCCGCGCGGTTCAGGTCCAGCGCCTTGCGACTGGCCAGGGCGCGCAAGGACCCGGCGAATTTGTCGGACAGCCGGTCAAGCCGCTGCACCGGCGTGGCCAGAAGCGCCTCGGCCCGAGGCAGGGCGCGCGACAGATCCCGCAGGCGTTGATCGCGGCTCTGCACCGCGCCAGTGCCCGCGCGGTGCAACCGGGCGCCGGAACTGGCCACGGTGGCCAGAAGGTCCGCGCGCACCGGCACCGCCAGTTCGGCGGCGGCGGTTGGCGTGGGCGCGCGCAGGTCGGCGGCGTGGTCGATCAGCGTGGAATCGGTTTCGTGGCCCACGGCGGAAATCAGCGGAATGTCGCTGGCTGCTGCCGCGCGCACCACGGCGTCGTCGTTGAACCCCCACAGGTCCTCGATCGAGCCGCCACCGCGCGCGACGATCAGCACATCGGGGCGTGGCACAGGCCCGCCGGGCGCCAGCGCGTTGAACCCCTGAATGGCGCGCACCACATCCGCCGGGCAGCGTTCGCCCTGCACGGCGACGGGCCAGACGATCACGCGGCGTGGAAAGCGGTCGGCCAGCCGGTGCAGGATATCGCGGATCACGGCGCCCGAGGGCGAAGTGATGACGCCGATCACCTGCGGCAGGAACGGGATGGGCCGCTTGCGCGCGGAATCGAACAGCCCCTCGGCGGCCAAAGCCTTGCGACGGGCTTCCAGCATGGCCATCAGTGCCCCCGCGCCGGCGGGTTCCACGGTGTCGACCTGAAGCTGGTATTTCGATTGCGGGCCATAGGTGGTCAGGCGCCCGGTGGCGATGACCTCCATCCCTTCCTCGGGTTTCACCGCCATGCGCGCGACCTGGCCCTTCCAGCTGACCGACGCGATGACCGCGCGGTCATCCTTCAGGTCGAAATACATGTGCCCGGTGCGGGCGATCACCACGCGCCCAACCTCGCCGCGCACGCGCACGCGGCCGAACTCGCCCTCGAGCGTGCGTTTGACCGCGCCGGTCAGTTCGGAAACCGTGAAATCATGGGCATTGTTGCCCAAGGCGGGGGTGTCGTCGTCGATCAGGTCCATGCGCGGGACCTTAGCGCGGGTGTCGGGCCGGGGAAAGCGGGCCGGTGGCCGCTGCCGCCTCGCAAGTGCCCGGGCATGGTGCGCCGCCTTGCTTGTGCCCTGACCCAAGCTTGGGTATCTGGACGCAACCATGGCAGACAGGGGACGCGACGTGAACATACTGGTTCTGGGCAGCGGCGGGCGCGAACATGCGTTGGCCTGGGCGATCAAGCAAAACCCCAAATGCGACCGGCTGATCGCGGCGCCGGGCAATGCGGGAATAGCCGCAATCGCGGAATGTGCGGTGTTGAACGCCCAGGACGGCGCCGCCGTGGTCGGGTTCTGCGAGGAAAACGCCGTGGATTTCGTGGTGATCGGCCCCGAGGCGCCGCTGGCGGCGGGCGTGGGTGATGCGTTGCGAGCAGCAGGCATTGCCTGTTTCGGGCCTTCGGCGGCGGCAGCGCAGCTTGAAGCCTCCAAGGCCTTCACCAAGGAGATCTGCGACGCGGCCAAGGCCCCGACGGCGGGCTACGCGCATTTCACCGATCTGACCGCCGCGCGCGCTTATGTTCAGGCGCAGGGCCTGCCATTGGTCATCAAGGCCGACGGGTTGGCGGCCGGCAAGGGCGTGATCATCCCCGAAACCATGGAGCAGGCGTTGGCCGCGCTGGAGGACATGTTTGGCGGGGCCTTCGGCGCGGCCGGGGCCGAAGTGGTGATCGAGGAATTCATGGAGGGCGAGGAGGCGTCGTTCTTCGTTCTGGTCGATGGCGAGACCTGTTTGCCCATCGGCACCGCGCAGGACCACAAGCGCGTGGGCGAAGGCGACACAGGTCCCAACACCGGCGGCATGGGGGCCTATTCCCCCGCGCCGGTGCTGACGGACGCCATTGCGCGGCAGGCGTTGGAGCAGATCATCCGCCCGACCATGGCCGAAATGGCGCGGCGCGGGATGCCGTATCAGGGGGTGCTTTACGCCGGGCTGATGATCAAGGACGGGCAGGCGCGGCTGGTGGAATACAACGTGCGCTTCGGGGATCCCGAATGCCAGGTGCTGATGATGCGGCTGGGCGCGCAGGCGCTGGACCTGATGCTGGCCTGCGCCGAGGGGCGGCTGGACAGCACGCGCGTCAACTGGGCTGACGACCATACGGTGACCGTTGTGATGGCGGCGCGTGGCTATCCGGGTGCCTATGAAAAGGGAAGCCGCATCACCGGGCTGGAGGCCCTGCCCGAGGACAGCTTCAACATGGTGTTTCACGCCGGAACCAAGGCGGGCGACGGGGCGGTGCTGGCCAATGGCGGGCGCGTCCTGAACGTGACCGCGCGGGGCGACACGCTGGCCGAAGCCGCCGAACGGGCATACGCGATGGTGGACCGGATCGATTGGCCGGGCGGATTCTGCCGCCGGGATATCGGCTGGCGGGCGCTGTAGGCGATGGAGTGGACGGGCGAGGGCATCCTGCTGGGCGCGCGTCCCCACGGCGAAAGCGCCGCGATCATCGAGGTGCTGACCCGGGACCACGGGCTGCACCGGGGTATTGTCCGGGGGGGCACGGGGCGAAAAATGGCACCGGTCCTGCAACCCGGCGC